>DAOVAR010000094.1 GCA_030670905.1 Candidatus Bipolaricaulota bacterium | reverse complement strand
AGTCGAGAAGTAACCCATCTTGAGTTGTCAGTCGCTCGATAAACTGATATGATGGTAGTAAGTCGGGACGTGGCGCAGCCTGGCAGCGTGCTTGCATGGGGCGCAAGAGGTCGCCGGTTCAAATCCGGCCGTCCCGACCATTTTTACTGTTCTTGAACGACGTCGAACGACTCCAGCAGGTATCCGCTTGCAGAAAGCGAGACTTTGTCGTCACTCACTGTTGCGACTGAGATTACTTCTACGTTCATCCTATCTTCGTCTACGGTGACCAGAACGTAATGAAGCTCCCCGTAGGAGCGAAAGACAGTGCCCTCCGCTATAGCGCTAACTGGGGCCTGGAGTGGCGCTCCCCCACCGCCGGTGACAACATAGTTAATCCCTTCCACGTAGAAATGACAATAGAAATGCTTGTTTCATTTAAACAAAATATCGACTCTATTCTCTATGAAGATTGGTTCCCACAGGGAACGCAAGCCTTCATTCGCTACTCCACCGGCCCAAGTGGAGCTATAGATGGGATGATGGAAAAACACTACCTTGAACTCACTATTACAGCTAGCAAGATCGGCCTTGGCCCATTCCAGCTGCTCTCGCATGCGCGCGATGGCGTTGGCGCCACTCAGAACACAGGAATCAAGTCCCATGAAGTGAACATTCCCATAGTCAAACGACCACCACTGCTCATCTTCCTTCCCTCCGCCGTTGGGCAGAGGGAGAAACTCATAGTACCGGAAATGGCCTCGTTCGTGATTTCCGATCACTGAAAGATAGGGGCAGGAAAGCGCAAGGTCTCCAATTACGCCAAAGAAAGTCCTAAAGCGACCAATTGTAGGTGATTCTACTAAGTCGCCCGTGTTAACGACAAGAACAGCGCCTGACTCACTCTCAAGCATATTGTCGACAACAAGCTCATGGCGATCCGGAAAACTGCGGGTGTCCCCATAGACAAGAAAGCTGAATTCCTTTGTATCAGGACTGGATGTGGTAAATCGCCCAACAAGGCTAGAATAAGCGGTCTCTTCTTCGCCAATGACTATCTGATAGTAATAGGTTGTTCCTGGAAGCAACCCTTCTAGTCGAGTTTCTGCAACGCCCATGTGCGGTTCGAAGGTAAGAACATCTTCCCATACGCCCGAAGAATCGTAGCTCGCAGCCGTAGCATAGCATAGCTCAACACCAACTGCGCGTGAAGCATTCCACGAAACATAGACAAAATCTTCTCCGATTGCACCTAGATTTGGTCCCCATATCAATGGATCTTCTCCCCCTTCTGTGCCCACAAAAAACATGGCTGCTAGTATTATGAGAAGAACTCCCCCGACGCTAACAACGTGTCCAACATCTTTACATCTGCGCACCGTCACCCATCTCCCCTTTCTTCGATCACGATCTGGTCCATCAGCTCAACTTCGATAACGAGTCCTCGTCTAACATCTTTGCACTCAAGGGTTCCAGTTACTTCTACCCATTTTCCTTGCCAGTCAAACTGGGGGTCAACTTCAGTACCGGTGGCCGGGCTGAGTGAATCGCTGTCGATCCTTACGCAAAAGACGGTATTACTGTCACCCGGGTAGAGGGTGACAGTATCATCTGTTACTACGTACCGCGACACAAGAAATCGCACGGTAACGACTTCGGTGACATACTTTACAGGATCAGCCTCAAGCTGGGAAAGGGTGAGAATGTCTGGTACTTCCCCCCACATGCCTCGCCGCGCTATGGTTGCTTCATGTAACAGCGCTTCAAATTGATAGCGATAGCGATAATTAGGAGGAATGAACAGCAGTCGAGCAAGGCCGGCTTTGACCAATTCAGCATTTACAAACACAAGACCTTGATCGGTCTCTACATAAACATAGGCCAGTAATCTTCCGTAGGGATCACGTTGGTTAGTGTCAAACTCGAGGCAAACCACCTTGTATTCTACAAGATTGCGCGTGAATCGCTTTGCCAGGTCAGCGTATGGTTCACCGGTTTCGGGTGTATCGATCCCCAATAACCGAACTCTCTCCCCACCCTTGATGGAAATGGTATCTCCATCAAAGACCTTGTATACCTTGACTCGCATCGCCGTAGCCGGAGGGCAAGCCATCTGTGCCGATGCAATTGCTGCCAGCACAGACAACAGCAGCAGGGTAAGAAGTGCTCCTTTCATCACTATTGGTAGTGCACCCTCTTTTGTGTAATCTGCAGCTGAAACAAGG
>DAOVAR010000063.1 GCA_030670905.1 Candidatus Bipolaricaulota bacterium | reverse complement strand
GAATACATGGCCGTTTCTTCATTACTGTCACGCAAACTATCCTTAAATACACAAACTGGATTTGGCTCCACTTACAGTATACTCAAGTGTAGATCCGGAACCATAAGAAGGGGTCAGTGCTCAGCAATCAGCTTTCAGTTCGCCCGATCCTCCCACTGAACCATTTCACCACTTCTTTTTCGGCTCCTCACACCCCAGGCAAGATTTCTCTCTCGCCCGTTCGTTTCACTCACTCAAGACGCCAGGATCGCAGAGAAAGGCAAGAATAGAGTTAAGCACAAAGGCAAGTTACTGCCAAAAACAAAGACATTTCACCGCGGAGGGTGCGGAGGACACAGAGGAAACCAACAATAGAGGTAAAAACAAAATCATCTTACCCCCCCACTACAAGCAGAGATATTTAACTGCGGAGGGCGCGAACAAAGACAGTGGGGAGTCGACAGTCAAACACAAGAATACGTAGATCGTCCGTAGCGTCGGAACCTGTGTCCGACGTTAGACGCAACGTCTGGATGCCCCCGTATCAAGTACGGGGCAGGCTTATCAAGTCCGGCATGACGGTATGCGTCGTCATTCCGGCGGAGGCCGGAATCCAGCGTGATGGTGGTTCTACGTTACCCATCACTCATCACCTATCACTCTTCACCGTTTTTCAACCCAACGAACTCTCTTATCCGTGGTTTTAGGAATATTGAACCACCGATCAACGCTGTGGTAGAATCATCTTCGATTGTGGAAGTGAGCGAAGAAATGAAGACTGCGTACTTTCGCTTCTATGCAGAGCTAAATGATCTGGTCCCTTTTGGGAGCCGGCGGCGGACTATCGCGTATCCCTTCTATGGCTCTCCTGCCGTCAAGGATGCGATCGAGGCGTTGGGGGTACCGCACGTAGAGGTTGATCTCTTGCTCGTCAACGGCCGCTCTGTGGACTTTGCTTGTCGACTCAGATCCGGCGATCGCGTCGCCGTGTATCCGGTCTTCGAAACCTTCGATATCACACCGCTCGTGCGGCTTCGAGAGCAGCCACTGCGTTTTACCGCCTTCATCACCGACGATCATCTTGGCAAGCTCACACGCCTGCTACGCTTGCTAGGATTTGATACCATCGACTCGCACGGCTCTACAAACAAGGAAATCGTGACAACCGCAGCCAGCGAGAGACGCATTCTCCTCAGTCGTCATCGGGCGCTACTCAAGTGCAAAGCAGTCACCCACGGGTACCTGGTGCGGTCCAACGACCCGCTTGAACAAGCCCGTGAAGTCGTTCGCCGCTTTGATCTCTGGGCTCAGGTTCAGCCGTTTAAGCGGTGCATCGCCTGCAACGGCCTCGTCAATGCGGTTGGCAAGGAAGTGGTAGTTACCCAAATCCCTCCAAGAGTCGCCGCATGGAGAAAGGAATACTTCACCTGTTCTGATTGCGAGAAGATCTATTGGCGCGGCACACATTACCCCCGGCTACAGGAGAAGCTTGTGCGTATTCTTGACACTGAAACACCTACATCTTAGGCTCTGTCATCGGAGCGTAGTCATGGCTACACAGAGCTGTTAGACGCAGTTGAGCCAAACAGGCCAATCGCGCACCACAACCTCACCGGCAATCTTCTTCTGGCCGAGTCCCTCTCTGCAAACAGCTGACACCTTTCAGATTATCTTAGGTATCGATTCGGCTCCCCAAACCCTTCTTGTTTGCCTTTTCATATGCCAATAAAGCGATCGCCGTATCCTGCACCCCTACACCAGTGAGATCACACACTGTGATTTGTTCATCGGATTGGCGGCCGGGATTCTTCCCCGAGGTCATCTCTCCCAACTCCACGATGTGGTCATCTCTAGAGATAAGCCCTGCATCCAAGCCGTGATGGAGTTCACCCAACCGGAAGCACTGCGACTTACGGTCACAGGCAAGGAGATCGGCGCGCCTCAATACCTCAGGATAAAGCTCCTGTTTCTCCTCTATATCTGATCCCATAGCGGTAATGTGAAGCCCCGGGTGAAGCCAATCAGCCTTTATGTGTGGCTTATGTGACGGTGTAGTCGTCACAACGACCTGGCTTTCCCTAATCACTGTTTCCGCATCTTTTGCCTTGATCACCTTTACGCCAAGTAGCGGCCCCATCTCCTCCGCATAGCGATCAGTCTCATCAGAGACAATCCCGTAGACAATAAGTCGGCTGAAGTTGCGCACAAGTTTCAAGCCTCTCATTTGGTAGCGAGCCTGTGATCCTGTTCCGATAACACCGGCTGTCTCAATCTCTTTGGGTGCGAGATAGCTGGCAGCTATTGCTCCGGCCGCTCCCGTCCGCACGCTGGTTAGGTAGCCATTGTCCAGCAAGACCGCTTCCGGAAAACCGGTCTTGGTACTTATGATCACCATCATTCCACTGCCAGTCGGCAAACCTAGGTCAACATTGTTGTAGAATCCAGCTGCTATCTTGATGGCAAAACTGTCCAGTCCACGCACATACGCAGTCTTAACATCCACCTCTCCATTGTTCTCCGGTATGAGAATTGCCAGTATAGGGGGGACAGTAGCGTTTCCTGCAGCCAAGCCAGAGAAACCGTCAGCAACAGCGTCAACCGCCTCCTGGTCTAAGTCTACACACTTTCGAATCTCAGCTTCCGTCAATATTGCGATGCTCATCATAATCCTCCTTTTATGTGCTAGACGGGACCGCCTCCTCGCCATATTCCCTGACAATCTGTAGCAGCAGAGGAATATCGATGTTGCCGCCACTGACCACGACTGCGACCTTACCGCTAAGCCTGCTGACTTTTCCGGACAGCAGGGCTGCAATCCCCACGGCCCCTCCTCCCTCGACAACAAGGCGGTGTTTCTCCAAGGCAAACACAACCCCCCGAGCGATCTCTTCCTCCGAAACAAGAACGGTCTCATCAACGTATGTCTGGCACATGCGAAACGTGTAGCGGTTATCAAACGGGATTCCTCCCACCAGCGCGTCAGCAAGACTCGGTTCCTCCTCCATCTGTACGAGTCTTCCCGCTCTTAAGCTCTCCGCCATGACCGGGCCGCGGTCCATGGAGACACCAATTACCCGAATGGTGGGGTTCACTGTTTTTAACGCCAGCGCCACTCCTGAAATCAACCCCCCTCCCGAAAGAGGTACAAGGACTGTTGCGAGGTCAGGGAGGTCCTCCAGTAGTTCCAGCCCGATCGTACCCTGACCGGCGATGACATCTCGATCATCGAACGGATCGATTCGAGTCAATCCGCGCTCTGCTTGGAGTTGTGAAGCCATCTCGTCTGCTTCGTCATAATCCTGACCACTTACCACGACTTCAGCGCCATAACGCTTGATCCCCTCTACCTTGTTTATGGGGACACGCTCAGACATACACACCACTGCTGGAATACCCAGCCGCTTCGCAACATGGGCAACCGCGCGGCCATGGTTCCCACTAGAAACGGTGATAACGCCTTGCGCTACTTCTGTTGCTGTAAGGGTGCCAAACCGATTGCTAGCACCTCGAATCTTGAAGGAGCCCGTTTCCTGAAGATTCTCGAGCTTCAAGTACACGGGTACACCAAGATGTTTCGTGAGCACGGAAGATTGAACTAACGGCGTCCGCTTTACAATCGAGGCAATCCTTTGTCTCGCGGAAAAGACATCACGCAGTGTCACACCATGGCCACTCACTTGTCCTCCTTGTGAGTTTCCGGTCCCACTAATCCGTCTACTGATCGCACCTTTATCGCAGCTCAGATACTAGCTCGCTGATGAGATTCAGCGCTGGCAGCAAACATTCCTTATCTACTCCGTAACCAATTCGAATATAATGATCCAGGCCAAAAACATCTCCTGGCACAACTAGCACACTCTTTTCCTTACAGAGTTTCGTGACAAGTTCAGTCGAATTGACCGGTAAGTTGTAGTGGAGGAAAGCCATGCCGCCAGCCTTAGGAGGAACAAGTCTGAACAGGTCGCCGTGTTCCCCGATCCACTCGCGCAACAGGCGTAGGTTCTCATTAACAACATCCTGGCTACGGTTTAGGATCTTCTCCCGCATCTCGGGCTCTAGGGCAAGATATGCAAGATGGAAGCTGATCGTGCTCGCGGTGATGGTTGAATAGTCGTGGTATCCCCAAGCGCTCTCCACAAAATCCTTGGGTCCCACAATCCAACCAATCCTTAAACCAGGTAGACTAAAAGCCTTTGACAGGCCGCTAATGACAAGAACTTTGTCGTATCGTCCCCAGAAGGTTGGCGTTCGCTTCCGGTCCAGTTCTGCCCCTCGATAGACCTCATCGGAGAGAATCCATGCTCCTACTTCCTTGGCAAGACACACGATTTCAGTCATTGCATCTTCGGTCAATACCGCGCCAGTTGGGTTGTTGGGATTGCAGACCGCGATCATTTTCGTACGGGAAGTAACAAGCTTCTTCAGCTGATCCAGGCTTGGGGCCCAAGCAAGGTCTTCGCGGAGATGAAATGGCTTGACAGTTGCGCCAAAGGCATCCGCCAAACCGTAGATCTGTAAGTAGTTTGGCACCATGTATACCAGGTCATCCCCCGCGCCCAGGGTACTCCAGGTTGCAAGGAGATTCGCTTCGGCAGACCCACTAGTAACTAAGATGTTCTCTATATCGGCTCCAGGGTATAGGAGGCTGATCCTATCCCTGAGAGGGGCAGGCCCGTTTGTTTGCGCGTAGCCCAGGCGCAAGGAGACAAGCTCTTCCGTACCTCCCTCACAAAGCAGATCCTTCACAAGAAGTGGGTGAACGCCGCTTTCTGAGATATTGTATTTCACTTGATGCTCCCATTTTGACTGCAGTCGTTCAAGTTGAAATGGCTCTATCTTCACAATTTCCTCCTTGCTCTCTTACGCGTCTTCTCACCCAAGAAAAAATCTCGCCCTAGGTTAATCATCAGCCTCCACTCTGGTCTGGGTGACTGTGCTCCTAGCCCGGGAAAGCTCAGTGCCGCACAGATCATGATCATCGCACCAAAAACCCATCGATACCTGGATGATAAGAGACACCAGTGAATTGTGCAATACGGGTCTAAAAATAATCCCTCCCCCATGACAAAAGCCAGTGATCAACCTTGTAGAGAAGACAAGGATCGAAGGCAACTTGATTTAGGCTGAAATTGGGAGTACCTTACTGGACAACTTTGGAACTTTTGAGTGGCCTAACGCAAGCGATCTTGAGGAGCTTGTCGCAGGGAGTAGAGTATAACACTGAGTACCGTTAGTCCCTGGACCCGTAGAGGACTACTTTCCAACTCTCCACAACCT
>DAOVAR010000001.1 GCA_030670905.1 Candidatus Bipolaricaulota bacterium | reverse complement strand
TTATAGACAAGAATTCGGAGATAAGACTAGCATCCCCGAGCAGGGATACCAGGGAGAATACATTGTCGACATTGCGCGTCGACTCGCAAAAGAGCCCGGTCCTTCTTTTGCAGATTTTGATGAGCAGACCGCTAATCGATTCAAACAAGAGGCAATCTCACGAATCAGCTCAATGATCAAGAATGACCTCGATCTACTTGGTGTGAAATTTGACTCTTGGTTCAGCGAACAAACGCTACATCACAGCGGAGAAGTAACCGCGGCATTGAAGGCATTGAAGGCGCGCGGTGGCGTCTACGAACGTGAGGGCGCAATCTGGCTCAAGACTGAAGAAAACCATGGAGTTAAGGATTCTGTTCTCGTGCGCAGCGACGGTCGTCCAACCTATCTCATGGTTGATATTGCTTATCATATCAACAAACATCGACGAGGGTTTGTCCATGTGATCAACGTACAGGGAGCGGATCATCAAGTGGAACAATCCTGCATGCGAGCGGCAATGCGCATACTTGGTTATCCGGAGGACTTCCTAGATTATGCCGTACATCAATTCGTGAGTATCAGGGAACATGAGAAGATCACCAGGATGTCAACGCGTGCCGGAAAGTTCATTCTGCTGAACGATCTGTTGGACGAGTTAGGGCGCAACGTGGTCCGCTACTTCATGGTTGCACGCAAACCAACAAGCCATCTAGAATTCGATATGGATCTAGCACGCGTGCAATCCCTCGACAATCCACTCTACTACATTCAATACGCTCATACGCGTATTGCTTCCATCTTTCGCAGGATCGACTCACCCGACTTGTCGCCACAAGTAGATCTCAGACCACTAGAGAAGAGAGAGGAGCTCGATCTTATCAAGCAGCTAGACCGCTTCCCGGAAATGCTACAACAAGCAGCATTCGAGTTCTCGCCACATCTAGTCACAGACTACGCATTGACGCTCGCCCGCGCTTTTCATGCCTACTATGACTCCTACCGTGTTCTTGGCGACCAGGAACGTCTAACCACTGCCCGCCTAGCTCTCCTGCGTGGGGTGCAGATTGTGCTTCACCGTAGCCTACAACTTCTTGGACTGTCCATCCCTGAGGAGATGTGATGGCCTGGGCAGATCGGTTGAGGAATGGACTAGAGCGGACTCGAACTCAACTTACTGCTTCCATCACTCAGGTACTCGGGCAAGGGGGGAAGCTGGATCATGAGGAACTAGAAAGAATTGAGGAGATTCTTATCTCCGCTGACGTCAGCGCCGCTGTCGCCACAGAGCTGGTCGATGAGCTCTCCAGCTGCAGAAGAACTGGGCGCATAGACAGGGAAGAGGTGCTTGCCATACTCAAACAGGGGATCAAGAAGCGGCTATCTGGTCATGAACGATCACTTTCATTGCGCAATGACTCGCAGCTAACGGTGATTCTTGTCGCTGGAGTAAACGGTTCAGGAAAAACGACCACAATAGCCAAGCTTGCTGCACATCTGCGAGAACATGATCCCGCCATGTCAATCACGTTCGCGGCTGCTGATACATTCCGTGCAGGCGCGATCGACCAGCTCAATATTTGGGCGGACCGAGTAGATGCAGACATGATAAGACACCGTATCGGAGCTGATCCATCAGCCGTTGTGTTCGACGCAATTGAACATGCTCGCCGCCGCGGAGGAGTGTTATTCATCGATACGGCTGGCCGCCTACACACCAAGCACAACTTGATGGAAGAGCTGCAAAAGATCAATCGAACCGTCGTGAAAAGGCTTGGCCGCAAGCCCGATGAACGACTTCTAATTCTCGATGCTACTACCGGTCAAAATGGAATCTGCCAAGCAGTTTCTTTCCACACAGCAATTGACCTTACCGGAGTAGTTCTCACAAAACTAGATGGAACATCCAAAGGAGGAGCAATACTCACTATTCAGAAACAACTGGCTGTTCCAATCATGTACATTGGAGTGGGGGAAAGTAAGGATGATTTACACGAGTTTGTAGCCGATCAGTTCGTGGATGCTCTCTTCTCCGCGTAAACAACCCGACCCCCGACAGCGATGCGTTACAGACCATGGAGGCATAACTCAATGAAACACATCTATTTTTTCAGCAAAGGAGAGAGCGAAGGGAATTCCTCGATGAAGGAACTTCTCGGAGGTAAGGGCGCGAACCTTGCCGAGATGGCAGGGCTAGGGATCCCTGTCCCGCCGGGCTTCACTCTGTCTACCGAAGTCTGTCGTTATTACGATGAGCATGATGGCTCCTATCCCGATAGCCTGGGCGAGGAGCTCAAGGAGAACCTGTGTAAGCTTGAGAAGGCAACTGGAAAAAGGTTTGGGGATCCGTCCAATCCTTTGCTTGTGTCGGTTCGCTCCGGAGCCGCGGTCTCCATGCCTGGGATGATGGATACTGTCCTTAACCTTGGCTTGACTGATGAGACAGCGAAAGGGCTCATCGCCACGGCCGGAAACGAGAGATTCGCATACGATTCCTACCGTCGGCTTGTGCAGATGTATGGAGATGTAGTATTAGGTTTAAGACCACAGAGTGAAACAGATATTGATCCATTCGAGAAACTCCTTGGCACCCTGAAGGCAAGGAAAGGCGTCAAGCTTGACACCGAGCTCGATGTATCTGACCTAAGAGAGCTCGTTGCACTCTTCAAGGCTGCGATTAGAGAACAGCTCCGGGTAGAGTTCCCCCAAGATCCAGCCAAACAGCTATGGGGAGCAATCACCGCGGTGTTCAAATCATGGAACAATCCTCGTGCAATCAAGTATCGAGAGATCAACGAGATCCATGGACTGATCGGAACCGCTGTAAACGTGCAAGCAATGGTGTTCGGAAACATGGGAGAAAGATGCGGAACCGGTGTAGCATTTACACGCAATCCGGCAACCGGGGAGAACCTATTCTACGGCGAATACCTAATGAACGCTCAAGGAGAAGACGTTGTCGCCGGAATTCGTACCCCTCAGCCAATAGAGACTCTAAGAAACGTTTTTCCCAAGGTATACAGCGAACTTACAGATATTCGCGAGAAACTAGAAGATCACTATCACGACATGCAGGATGTTGAGTTTACTATTGAGGACGGTAATCTATATATATTGCAGACCCGCGCCGGAAAGCGAACTGCCGCAGCCGCCGTCCGTATGGCAGTAGAGATGGCGCGTGACGGAACGATAGACAAACAAGAGGCACTGCTTAGAGTTACGCCTGAGCATATCGAGCAACTCCTTCACCCTACCTTTGATCCACAAGAGGAACAGAAAGCCATACAACTAACCAAAGGCCTTCCGGCAAGCCCTGGCGCGGCAACTGGAGCGGTTGTCCTTTCCGCAGAAGAAGCGGAAAAAGCCGTACAAGAAGGGGAGAAAGTTATTCTCGTACGAGTTGAAACATCGCCGGAAGATATCGGTGGAATGCACGTAGCCGAAGGGGTCCTTACCGCCCGCGGAGGTATGACCAGCCATGCAGCGGTAGTAGCACGTGGAATGGGCAAGTGTTGTGTCGCTGGTGCTGGTGAGATTGCAATTGACTACAACGCGGCAACCGTCTCTGTTGGCGGACATACTATAAACAGAGGAGACTCGATCAGTCTGAATGGATCAACTGGCGATGTCTACCTTGGAGAGATTCCGACAATTGCTGCGGAGCTATCTGGGAACGTTGGAACCCTCCTTGCATGGGCTGATGAGATCCGCCGTTTGGGTGTGCGTGCCAATGCTGATACCCCACAGGATGCCGCGACAGCGGTCAAGTTTGGAGCAGAGGGAATCGGCCTCTGTCGCACAGAGCACATGTTCTTTGAAGAAGGAAGAATCGTCGCCGTGCGTGAGATGATCCTTGCCGATGATGAAACTGGCCGTAGAGAAGCGCTAAACAAACTTCTCCCTATGCAGAGAAGTGACTTTGAAGGACTGTTCCGCGCAATGGAAGGACGCCCCGTGACAATTCGTTTCCTCGACCCTCCGTTACACGAGTTTCTCCCTCACAACGAGGAAGGGCAACGCGAGGTTGCGCAAGTAATAGGGGTATCGGCCGAACAAGTGCGGGAAAAGGTCGATGCTCTCCATGAATTCAATCCGATGCTCGGCCATCGCGGCTGCCGACTCGGAATCACTTACCCTGAAATCTCAGAGATGCAAGTACGAGCGATTATTGAGGCAGCGTGCAATGTTCATACGGAAGGTATTGCTGTCCTTCCTGAGATCATGGTACCACTCGTCGGAAGCGTAAAAGAGCTCATCCTGCAACGTGAGTTAATCGAACACATAGCAACGGATGTGCTAGCTGGAAGAGGATTAACTAAGAAAGACATCCCTTACATGATTGGAACAATGATTGAGGTTCCACGAGCGGCGATCACCGCTGACGAAATCGCACAAGAGGCGGAGTTCTTCAGCTTTGGCACAAATGATCTCACTCAGATGGGATGTGGATTCTCCCGTGACGATGCCGGCAATTTCTTGAAAGACTACGTTGTAAAGGGGATCTACGCGCACGATCCGTTCCAAGTCCTCGACCAGAATGGAGTAGGCAAGCTGGTAGAAATGGCGTGTAAGCTCGGCAGAAAGACACGTCCTGACATCGAGCTCGGAATATGTGGAGAGCATGGAGGAGAACCGTCTTCCATCAAGTTTTTCCACGGGATTGGACTAGATTACGTAAGCTGCAGCCCTTACCGCGTTCCGATTGCTCGCCTTGCGGCGGCACACGCGGTGCTTAAGGAATAACACATGGAGAACAACACCAGCTTGAAATGATCCGGGCCGGGGCTCCTCCCGGTCCTGTTCATTTCGCAATAGCTGCTACGAGCAACCCAAGCACAATACACAGGGCACAGGCAATTGCCGGGGTGCCAACCCATCCGAACAAAACCCGCATAAGAACACGGGCATTGATTGTCCGCGTTCCTTTCACAAGACCGATGCCCACCACCGCGCCCACTACAGCCTGGGAAGCAGAAACAGGAACCCCTATCATCGCATACACATTTAGAGTAATTGCCTGTGCCAAGACTACAATTAGCGAAGCAAATGGGTCCAGCGGCACGATACAGCTTCCCACAGTGTGCATCACGCTCCTGCTAAATGTAAGAATCCCTACTGCAATTGCCATGGATCCAATCAGCGCGGCGGTAAACTCTGTAGTAACGCCAGCAGTCACGTAGACACCCGTTACATTAGCTATATTGTTTGCCCCCAGAGAATACGCGCCGTAGCAGGTAGCAACAGCAAGCCCCCAACGAATCAAGCGATCATGTGTAGAAAAGCGGCCAAGCGCAGTTGTTGGATAGAGAGAGGCAAGTTTGTAAGGAATATAGGCGGCGATTAGACCTCCAACCGGAGTAAGAATCCATGAGATAAATATCTTTATGAGTGGTTGAAAATCAACCCCTTCTCTGAGCAGGCTTCCCCCAATGATAGCTCCTACTGTTGCCTGTGTGGATGAGATAGGAAGTCCCAGGAGAGTCATCACGACAACTGTGCCCCCAGCAGCAAGCATAATGATGAAACTCGACATCAAGGTTTGTGTACTGATTGCTCCATAAGTGTCAAAGCCGCGGGTGCCGCTAAAGATGGCACCAAGGATGACAAAAAACGAAGCTAGGCCTGCTGCTGTCCAGAATCTTAGCGCCCTGCTTTCAACCGCTGGACCAAACAAATTGGCCGCATCGTTTGCGCCCAGCCCCCAACCCATAACTCCGCCTGCAAGCAATGTCCACATACTATGACTCTACCCAACCCTTATTTATCTGAGCCCATAGTCTATAGCTACAGATAGTCACATTTCAAGCAGCAGTGGTCTATTGTTGGCTTTATGCTGTCCTGGTGGCCGGCAATAGAATATCCTTCTTGAGGAACTGGGGACAAGAATGCCTTCTTCAGGTTGTGGCAGCGTAACATTCCCCTCGAGACCAATATCAGAGACACGACCTTACCAAACATGGCTATCCCCTGAGCCTCTAAGGATGGGATTAACTGTTACCTACTCGAATTTGTGAGCGAGGGCTTGTTCCACTGACTTAGGAGCAAAAGACTTGATCTCTCCGCCAAATCGCTTCACTTCCTTAACGATGGAAGAAGAAAGAAAACTGTAGCAGCCAGCTGTCATGAAGAAGACTGTTTCAATATCGGAATCCAGGTCGCGGTTTGTAAGAGCCATCTGAAACTCATAGTCAAAATCCGAATTCGCGCGCAGGCCACGCACAATCGCTTGTACATTGTGAGACTTGGCGCAGTCGATCAATAGGCCATCGTACGCGATCACCTTCACTCCACAGATGTCGCACTCAGCAAGCGCCTTCTCGGTAATCCTTACCCGCTCGGTCACAGAGAAAAGTGGTTTCTTGCGTGGGTTCGCTACTACAGCAATTACCAAATCGTCGAATAACCTTGTTGCCCGCCGGACAATATCAATATGTCCATAGGTAATCGGGTCGAAACTCCCTGGGTAGATAGCATTAGATAGCCGCATGTGAACACAATTCTACTCCAAATCTTTGATTGCCACAACATCAGATGTGCGTGGGCCAATCACTGCTAAGTTCATAGAATCCTCTTGCATATGCTGCTTCAGAACTCGCCAGGCATCCTTTTCTGAGACAGCTTCCAGAAGAGCAATCACTTCATCTAGGGAAAGTATCTTCTTGCCACTCACTGCGGCGTATCCCAATCTGAGCATAGAATTGTAGTTTGTTTCTGAGCCTAGGACTAAACCTCCACACAATTTTCTCTTGGCCAACATAATATCATCGCTTCCTATCCCTGCAGAATTCAAGCAATCGATTTCCCTTCTTATCACTCCCACAACTTCGGCCACTGTCTCTGGAGCAGTGGCAGCATAGATGATCCAGGTGCCGGCGTCAGAGTAGCAAGAAACATCACTGAAGATGGAATAGGCCAGCCCAAGTTCCTCGCGAATAATGCGGAACAGACGCGAGCTCATTCCACCTCCAAGAACTGTATTTGCAACCTCCATAGGAAAACGGCTATCGTCCGCCGCGGCTACTCCAGGAAAACCTAAGTAGATATGAGACTGCCCAGTACTTCGCTCGTGAAATGCACGTCCGCTCATCATCCGCGGAGTTACGCGCTCAGTAACAGGAACATCAGTGGGCGAGCCATCAGCCAACTGCTTCGCCATTGCAAATACTTTTTCGTGCTCAACCGCCCCACACACAACGAGAATCATGTTCTTGGGCTGATAGAAAAGACGATACTGTCGATCGATCTCTCGGCGAGCTACACACCTGATCACCTCACGACTTCCTAAGACTGAAGAACAGAGATGATGTTTGTCTTTCCACAAGCCAGCTGCAAACAGATCGTAGGCTAGCTGCTCTGGATCATCATCGTGCCCACGAATCTCCTCAAGAACTACCTTCCTCTCACGCTCAATTTCCTGTTCATCGAATCTAGGATTCTGTACTAAATCAATAAGAAGTTGTAGCGCAAGGGAAAAACCATCGCTTGGAACACTGGTGTAGTAAAGACTATGTTCTTTTCCTGTGGCTCCATTGAGATACCCGCCAATCGCATCAATCTCTCGAGCTATCTGTTCTGCGTTACGGGTTGCTGTTCCGCGAAACAACAAGTGCTCAACAAAATGCGCCAAACCAGGAAGAGCGTCTGGATCATCGCGGCTTCCTATTCTGACCCAGACACCCATAGTTACCGTTCGGGAAGGCAACCTCTCTTCCACCAAAACCTGTAGCCCATTCTCAAGTCTACAAGAAAAAGCGCCATCGTAGAGAGATCTTTTCACCAACGGTCCTCAAAATCAAGCTCCTTCGTGTCGTTCTTCTCTTTTTCCTCTGCGGGAATGATCCGGCGCAGTTTGTAGCGGCCACGCTCGTCGATCTTCAACACTTCAACAGTCACTCGATCTCCCATTTTTACTACATCCTCTACGTGTTTGACGTAATTGTCTGAGAGTTCGGAGATGTGTATCAGCCCAGTAATATCGGACCCCAATTCAACAAATGCCCCGTAGTCGGTAGTATTGGCAACCGTTCCTTCAATAACTGCTCCGACCTTGATCTTGTTTTCAGGCGTTGCGGGCCTTCCTCTTTGCCTTCCCTTGCTTGAGGTCTTGGCTCTTTCTTTTCCGGAAGACTCACCTTCACCTTCCACGCGTTTGAGATCGGGACGCCCCATCTTGTCTTCTCCAATTACCTCAACCGTAATTTCATCACCCGGCTTCACGATATCGCGAACATTGTCAACGTAACCAGAAGCAAGATGAGAAACGTGGACTAACCCTTCGGAGCCATTCTTCAATTCAACAAATGCCCCGAAATCAACAACACGTGTAACCTTGGTTGCTATTACTGTCCCAACCTCCAGCTCGGAGGTAAGATCCTCGATTCGTTCCTGCGCAGCAGCAACTGCTTCGGAGTCGACACCCGCTAGTGTGACCCTTCCATCATCATCAATATCGATGGTGGCGCCGGTCTCCTCAATAATCTTGCGGATCATTTTTCCACCAGGTCCGATTACTGCCCCAATCTTCTCCACTGGAATGTTGATCGTCACCAGACTTGGAGCAAATGAGGAAAGGTGTTCTCTCGGAGCGGGAATGGCTCTCGTCATTTCATCAAGAATAATCAACCGGGCACGCTTAGCCTTGGACAACACTTCGCGAATGGTTTCCATGCTAATGCCACCAACTTTGACATCGAGCTGAAACGCGGTAACCCCATCATATGTTCCCGCGACCTTGAAGTCCATATCGCCATAGTGGTCTTCATCACCCGTGATGTCCGTAAGAATCACACGTTTCTTGGAGATAGGATCTTCAACCATCCCCATAGCAATCCCTGCGATTGCCTTCTTGGTCGGCACTCCCGCATCCATCATGGCAAGAGATCCACTACACACACTGGCCATGGATGAAGAACCGTTTGACTCCAAGATCTCTGATACGATGCGAATAGTGTATGGAAAGTCTTCTTCATTAGGCACAACGCTACGCAAAGCACCTTCTGCCAGGTATCCATGCCCAATGGATCGTCGGCTAGGCCCACGCAATGGGGACACTTCGCCCACCGAGAAAGGAGGAAAATTGTAATGGACCATGAATCGCTTGCGCCCCTCTTTCATCATCTGGTCAATGATCTGTTCATCACTACGGGAAGCACCAAGGGTAACGACCCCAAGGCTTTGTGTCTCGCCTCGAGTAAACACTGCGGAACCGTGCGCTCGTGGAAGACTCCCAACTTCACAACTAATCTGGCGCACATCATCTGGTCGACGGCCATCGATTCGTTCACCTCGTTCCAGAATCCCTTGCCTCATATATTCTCCGTAGAACCCGTCTACTAGGGAAGATACGCGCCGTTCTAGCTTTGTCCTCTCCTCTACCGAAAGCTCTTCGGTGATGGCCGTCTCGATCGCCTGCTCTCGGAGCGAGGCTACAAAATCATTCAATTCTCGCTTGGTCGAAAACCCATGCATAGATGGAAATTGAGGACAAACAACGGACTGAACTCGTTCCCGCAGGACAGAATCTTCAATTACAGGAGCAAACTCCACCTTTCTCGGCTGAATCCGATCAACGAACTTCTCCTGCAAGGCAAGCATCTCTTGAATTGCGCGATGCGCAAGATCAGCTGCCTCAACAAGCTCTTCTTCGGGAAGTTCCTTCATTTGTCCTTCCACCATTGTCACTGTCTTCTTGGTTCCAACAACGGTGATTTCCACTCCATTCTCTTCCTGCGATGTTGCTTCAGGATTTACAGCCAACCTTCCATCCTCTAATCCAATCCTTACCCCGGCTACGGGTCCTCCAAATGGCACTTCTGAAATCATCAGAGCCGCAGAAGCACCAAGAATCCCCAGAATACCTGGATTACAATCGGGCTCCACAGATAAGATGGTGGCTACAATCTGTACCTCATCGTTGTATCCGTCGGGGAAGAGCGGGCGGATTGGCCGGTCGATCATGCGAGCACTTAGCGTTGCTACATCACTTGGCCTTCCCTCTCGCTTAAAGAAACCGCCGGGGATCTTCCCCGCGGCGTAAAACCGCTCCTCATAATCAACACGCAGCGGGAAGTAGTCAAGATTCCTCTTGTTTTCCTGGTGGGTTACACTCACCAACACACGCGTGTCGCCATATATGGCCAGCACCGCTGCATTTGCCTGTCTTGCTAGTTGCCCTGTTTCTAGGGCAAGTTCTTTTCCATGAAACTGTACGCTTTCTCTTACTAACATTTGTTCTATACTCCTCTTATTCCCAGTTGTTGAATCAGATCCTTATATGCTGCTAGGTCTTGATTCTTTAGATACTTCAGCAAGCGACGGCGTTGGCCGACCATCTTTCGCAGACCTCGCTGCGAGCCAAAATCCTTCTTATGCACATTCAAATGTCCTGTTAACTGGGTAACACGTTCCGTTAGAAGTGCAATTTGTACGCTCACTGATCCGGTATCTTTCTCATCTTTCCCGTACTTACGGATTATCTCCTCTGTCCTCTCACATGTAAGGCTCATCTGCCCTCCCTTTGTTTCCTAATCCCGAGCGAGGGATACCCCTTCTCCCAGGACTGGACAACTATTCAGTTCTTATACCTGTCTGTCAGGCATCTTGCTTCTTCTCTTGCCTATTCTTCATCGATTGTCGAGAGTTCTCTGTCCCGTAGCAAGACCCGAGCGGCAACAATGACCTCGGTTGCATCTTCTGTCTGCACAGAATAGACCAAGGCTGACAAGAGGTCAGCTTCCTTTCTCACGCTAAGAGTCTCTATTTCTTTATTCAAAGTAGAAGCGCCATTCACTGTCACTATCTGTTCCATCATGTTCGAGCCGTTGTCTGAGGCTGCTCCATCTTTCCCAGCGCGATTGTTACTGTATTTTCCAGCATCATCGAAACTAGGGAGTTTTCCGACGCGAGCTTCGCGTTACTTCGCGGACAGTGAACCACTCTCACTTTTTTGTCAGCAAGCAAGCACATGTCATCGCTATTCACATAGACACAATGAGCAGCTAGAGCAGGAACAGAAAAAGCACCAATCCGATCTAGGTGCTCGACCGAGGTAACTCCCTTCTGTTCCCGGCACCGCTTTGCCTCGCTCAATGTCTCTGCCAGGTAAGTATGCGCGTTAATCAACCCCGGGATCGGCAATCTACCTGTCCCGTTTATTGACACATCCCCTTCGGTTGTTGACAAATCTTCTTTGGTAATGGAAGAGATTCCAGTATCAGTAATCTTGAGGTTCACGTTTTCAGCTATAGAGGTTCCCTCAGTAACTACTGCAACATTCATAAGGACTATGCACATCTAACCTTCTTGCTCATTTTTGTCCTGTTCACAACATATAAAGTATACCCATACTCACTAGAGTTCGCAAAGTCATTTTCGCGACTTATCCTTCCTTGCCTAACACAGCACAATGCGGTTATCATATTACATATCATCAAATATGGGACAACAACATATGACACATAAGAAGACAAGACAACAGCTTGGAAAATGGGCGGAAGATATTGCGTGCGAGTTTCTTCGCAAACACGGATATGGAATCATCGAACGTAATTGGCAGTCTCGCTTTGGAGAAATAGATATTATTGCCCGCGACAAAGGAACCCTTATATTTGTCGAAGTTAAGATGCGCACAAGTTCGGGGTACGGTGACGCAAGAGAAGCGGTACCTTTTTGGAAATGCAAGCGGATCATTACCGCAGCAAGGGCTTACTTGATGATCACTAGATCTGAGCTACCAGCCCGATTCGATGTACTAATAGTGGAGAGCAAGGGGATCTCGCTTTACAGGGATGCGTTCCAAGTTGAGGAGACATGTTCGCACAGTTTTTGAGCGGTGTAGTAATCGGGATCGACGCGAGAATAGTGGAAGTACAGTGCGATGTAGCGGGCGGTCTTCCCAGATTTCAAATCGTGGGGCTACCAGAAAAGGAAATAACTGAAAGCCGTGAACGGATCCGCAGCGCAATAAAGAATTCGGGCTATTCGTTCCCACCAAGTCGAATCACCGCCAATCTCGCTCCAGCTGATCTACGCAAGGAAGGCGTTGGATTCGACCTTCCGATCGCTCTAGGGATCCTTGTGGCATCCGGTCAACTCTCTCCTTGTCCGGGGCGTTACTTGCTCCTTGGAGAACTCTCCCTGAATGGTGAAGTACGAAGTGTGCGCGGGGTTCTGCCAATCACCCTGCTGGCAGCTCAAGCAAGAATGGATGGGATAGTTCTGCCGGAGGACAATGCTCGTGAGGGAGCACTCATCGAAGATATTGCCGTGTACCCTGTGCGCACGCTCGCTGAAGTGACTGAAGGACTTTCTGGCAAGCTCGCCCTGGGCAGATTCAAAATGGATCGCGCTGAGGTTATGGCAAGAGCCTTCAAGCAACCCTTAGTTGATATGTCTGAAATAAAGGGACAAGAGCAGGCTAAGCGTGCACTTGAGGTGGCTGCGGCAGGCGAACACAATCTACTGATGATCGGTCCTCCCGGAGCGGGAAAAAGCATGTTAGCAAATTGCCTCCCCGGAATTCTTCCACCTCTTTCATTTGAGGAATCGATTGAAGTTACACGAATTCATAGCAGCGCGGGCATGGTAGAACACAATGCACCCCTAGTGACTCAACGACCGTTTCGGTCTCCGCACCACACCATCTCCTATGCGGGAATGGTGGGTGGAGGACATGGCCTCCCAAGTCCAGGGGAAGTTACCCTTGTTCACCGCGGCGTACTGTTTCTTGATGAACTCCCTGAATTCGATCGGCGCGTTCTGGAAACTCTGCGACAACCACTTGAAGACCGAACAATCTTGTTGTCTCGCGCAGGTGTATCAGTCCGCTATCCCGCCAATTTCATGTTGGTCTGTGCAATGAATCCCTGCCCATGCGGACACCGGGGGGACCACCTTCATCCATGCACTTGTAGTCTACACGAAATCAAACGCTATCGAAAACGCATCTCTGGCCCATTCATGGACAGAATCGATCTCTTCGTTGAAGTTCCACGGCTTAGCCGAGAGGAACTAGTCGCCCGCCCCACAGGGGAAGACTCGCGCTCCATCCAGGCTAGAGTAAGGGAAGCAAGACGGATACAATGGGAGCGAATGAAGACAAAGCCAGGTCGATTTTCGAATGCGCAACTGAATTCGAAAGAGTTAGGACAATACTGCATACTTAGGAAAGAGGCGAAGGGGCTTTTAGAAAAGGCTATCGATCGGTTTTCGCTAAGTGCCCGGGGCTACACACGTGTCCTCAAAGTAGCACGAACCGTTGCCGATCTTGAAGGCGCTCCACAGATCTCCGCGGAGCACATTGCTGAGGCCCTCCAGTATCGCTCAATCGATGGCAGCTTTACCTAAAGGAGGAAGCAAGTGAAAAGATTCTTCGCGCTAAGCTTAGCCGTGTTTCTTGCTTGGTCAATAGCTGCGTTAGCGGCCGTTTTTCCGCTCACTATCTCAAAGATAGAGATCGATGGCAATGAGGAAATCCAAGCAAGAGAAATCCTAGATGTAGTTAACTTCGAACCAGGGAGCCAGATTACTGCTGATGAGCTAAAAGCAGCATCACAGGCAATCTACGAACTAGGCTGGTTCAGCGAAGTGATCCCTGAAGCCGGTGAACAAGGAACGCTCATTTTTCATGTAAAGGAAAACCCTGTTCTGAACACGATTGAGATTACAGGGAACATCAACACAGAACCCTTTGAGCTCTTTGGAATCACGCTCTTCCGCCCATTAATTATGCCCACAGATAACATCCTTCGCGTCTTGCGAGATCATGGAGTAAGGAAGGGAATGGTGCTTAACACCAACTCCCTAATAGAAGCGTTGAACGCCGTAATCGACGCATACGACGAAAAGGGATATACCCTTATCATGATGGGAAAGGTGACCCCAGGAGAGACTCTGCAAGTACAAATCATCGAGGGGAAAGTAACGGGGAACGTCATCTCTGGGCTAGTAGACATTCCAGAAGAACTTGCCTTGAAAATGATTGACATTCCCACAGATAAATGTCTGAAAAAGACACAAATTCAGCAAACGATAACGAACCTTAACTCCTCGTTCTATTTCTCTGAAGTCGACGTAACCCCGGAACAAGGAATAACGCAGGATTCAATACAGCTTGTATGGAATCTCAAAGAACGCGTTCTTATAGATGCCACCATTGATATCAAAGATATTGCGCTTGTGGGGATCAGCATGTTCCCAGAGGACGTTGCGCAAGCTGCATTGGGTAGAATTCCACAGACTCCGATCGACAACTACGCTCTCCTACAAATAGTAGAAGGCCTCTACGAGCTCTACTATCGCAATGGTTACGTCATGGTTCGCTTTTCCGTAGAGAGTATCAAGGGAGATAGGCTTTTTTTGGAAGTGCAGGAAGGGAAAATCGGAGAGATCAGTCTGGAGGGGAACAGCTATACCGAAGACTACGTTATTTTGAAGAACCTGGGGATACGCATTGGAGAAGTATTGAACCGCCAGGAGCTGGCCGTAAGCTATCAAGTCCTCATGGCGCTTGGTTATTTCGGTATAGTCGACATCTTCCCCGAATGGGCTGAGGAAACCGTACACCTCACAGTTTCCATCGGCGAAAACGAGAAACTAGGCGGGATCAATGGTTCCCTAACTTACTCACCAGCAAGCCAGGGATTACTGGGAACACTTACGTATACCCAGAAGAACCTTTTTGGTACCGGGCAGGATCTGTCTCTTTCTTACAGCCGAGGGCTTATCGGAGACGAGAGTACAGAGTGGAACTTGGGTTATAGCACAGTCTCCTTCTTTGGCAATTTCAGCCGCGTCGGGCTCAATATCTACCGCAAGAGCCAGGAAAGAACAGCGGGCGAAGAGATAACAAACTTTGTTACCCTAGGAGGAAATGCTTCCGTTAGTTACCCCTGGGCCAACTACACAAACCTTGATCTTGCATACAAACATGAACAGGTCGACCCAATTAAACAAATCATCAATTCAGCCACAGTTGCTCTACGTTATGATGACATTTCCAACCCAAGTTTTCCCACTACAGGTAGTCGTCGTCGTGTGGCGCTAGAGCAGGCTGGTGTGTTCGCCCCCGGAGTAGAGTTCTCCAAGGTTGATCTAAGCTGGGTATACTTCACCTCTTTACACATTGATCTTCCTTTTCTCGCTTCGCGTGATCAAGTCCTCGCGATCCGCTTGGTCGCGGGGGGTGGAAAAGACATTCCCATCTCGCAGGCTTATGAGTTCGGTGGAACTTCGACAATCCGTGGAGCAGAAACCTCCTATGTAGATCGGTTGTTTTACTCAAACATCGAGTATCGTCTGGCCATAGTAGAAGGGTTAACAACAAGCCTGTTCTTTGATAGTGGAGTCAATCTGAGCCAAGTAAATCTCAAAGGTACAAAGGCATCTTTTGGGGTAGAGCTAGGAATTGCGGCAGTCGGGATGTACGTGCGTTTGAACATGGCATGGGTTCTCGGCCCAGAGATGGATATCGTGCCAAGATTTGGCTTTGGCTTCAGTCCCCTGTTTTAGGATGACAAGAGGTTACTCTCTGTCTATAATTAGCTGCTTCTAGAAAGAAAAAGGAGGAAGAATGTCCAAGACATCCCTAGTCATAGCAATAATTGCCCTGCTTGTTGGCGCTGGAGCGATAGCCTTACAGTTTGTCCCTCAATCGAATGGTGAAGTTGATCAAGCAACTTTTGATACGCTCGAGAACCGCGTACTAGGCCTCGAGACAAACCCGGTTACGCCAGGCATAAGTATTGCCTATGTCAACGCTGAGGATGCATTCACCGTGTTCACCAACAAGGTGCAAGAGGAGCGCCAAAGGGCATTCGATAAGCAAGAAGAAATCATCGCTCTGCAGAGGCAATATATGGAGGGCGCCATCTCTAAGGAAGAATACGAGAACACGTATGACCTGAAGCAAGTTGAGCTCCTGCAAGCGCAGATCAATATCAGCATGAGAACGATCGACATATTGACTGCCGCTTCCGGTTTTTCCGACGTTCGCGGTTACCTGGAACAACTACGAGAACAAGCACAACCGATTGTTGATGAAATAAAGAGCTTAGCATCATCAGTGAGAGTCGGTGTAATTGAGTCAGAGGAGTTTGACAGCCGTTTCACGCAGGCACGAAACGCATTCACCCAGCTTGACGAGCTGCTTACCAATCTGGCGACTTCAAGAATCGTCGATGGAGCAAACAAGGTTGCTCTGGCAAACGGCTACGATCTGGTATTGCGAGCCAAGAACGTCATCATCTACCGCAATACGGCAAAGCTAACGGACATCACCGATATGGTGAAACGCGAGCTTACAGAATCGTTGAGATAATTGCAGATGTCCTGTAACGCTGAAGACATTAGGCAGGTTCTTCCACACCGCTATCCTTACTTGATGATTGACCGGGTCCTGGAGCAAGACAAGGAACACGTTATCGCGGTCAAGAACGTAACCATAAACGAACCATTCTTCCAGGGGCATTTCCCGGAGCCTTTTCAGGCAATTATGCCGGGAACACTAATCCTGGAAGCAATGGCACAGACAGCCGCTTTTCTCCTTGGAGGAAAGAGCGAGCTTGGTTTCCTGGCTAGAGTAGATAAGGCTCGCTTCCGACGTAAAGTCATCCCTGGAGATCAGCTAATTCTATCGGCAAGCAGGCTACGCCAAAGAGACAGATTACTGCAAATCGAAGCAGAAGCGTCAGTGAACAACGAGATAGCGGCAACTGCAACCATCTCCATAATCGTAGAAGACAAAGGGAATGAAGCCAAGGCTTGTTGAATCGGTTCCAAACATCAGCGAGGGTCGCAGAAGCAGCGTGATAAACGCGATAGCTCATGCTACTCGGGGAGAAGGGCGGCATGTGCTTGATGTCGATTCGGATGTGGATCACAATCGCTCGGTAATAACCATTGTTGGTGAGCCAGCTATGGTTGCTGTCGGGATCGACCATTTAGTTGAAGAAGCGGTGACAAGAATAGATTTGACGAAACACCATGGGGAGCACCCCCGCATGGGGGCAGTCGATGTAATTCCATTCATTCCCATACATAACGTATCCATGAAAGACTGTATTGCCCTTTCTCGCCAAGTCGGAAAGACAATAGCAGAAAAGTATGAGATCCCCGTGTATTTGTACGAAGAATCAGCAACAAATGAGACGCGACAAAACCTGGCAACGATCAGAAAGGGTGAATTCGAGGGTTTCTTCGAAAAGGTCAAGAAACCTGAATGGAAACCTGATTTCGGTACTGCAAAGGTTCACCCAACTGCAGGCGTCACAGCAATAGGAGCACGACAATTCTTAGTTGCCTACAATATCAACCTAGAAACCACGGACTTAATCACAGCAAAGAAAATCGCTGCTGCCGTTCGCGGTTCAAGTGGCGGATTACACGATGTAAAGGCGCTTGCCTTTGCGCTTAAGGAACGGAATATAGTGCAGATATCAATGAACCTTACCAACTTCAAGAAGACACCAATACTTCGTGTCTTCGAGATGGTTAAGAATGAAGCCGAGCATCATGGCATAAGCGTGTTAGATAGCGAAATTGTGGGCGTCGTTCCAAGAGAAGCAGTTTATGCTGTTGCCTCCACTGTGCTTCGCATGGAGAAATTCTCTCGCATGTCAGTCCTCGAAGAACGAATTGAGGACGTATTACGTAACAAGCATTGACTCAGGCTTTCCATGAATGTGTCTCGCCGTGGTTAGCCTTATTGCCTGTTTGGTTAGACTAGTCTCGTAACAGTTCTGCCGCTTTCTTACTACTCGATATCAACAGACAGCAGATCCTTTTTCATGGGACGCACGTCCACGCTCAACGTCGCTAATCCTCTCTACGTTTCCGACAGGTTTCCTTTCGGTCATAGGACAACTGCGGTAATTCTTGTAGTCGCGGGAAAGCAGGAACAGACAGGAATAGCCTATTCTCAAGCGAGGAGGCGGGGTGGAAGGACGAGTTGACAGAGGCGTGATTGCAGTGACTTCCCTCCTTCTCCTCTATGGATTGGTAATGGTCTATAGTTCAAGCGCGGCTTTTTCTCTGAGATATTACGACAACAGTTTCCACCTGTTTCTAAGGCAGCTAATAGCTGCCATAACGGGAATCGGCCTACTCGCAGTGCTTTCCTTCTATGATTATCATCGTTTTTTTCATTTAGATGACCTCCTTCTAGTTGGCTCGTTTCTCCTCAGCCTACTAACCGTGATTCCGCTATTAGGGGGCGGCGATGGTCGCTGGTTACAGCTGGGTTCATTCACATTACAACCAACTGAACTGGTGAAGTTTTCGCTGATCATCTACCTGGCGGCAACCATTTCTCGAAAAGGTGAGAAGATATCCTCATTTACGGAAGGTGTACTTCCATTTGTGGTTGTGCTATCCATACTGGGAATCGTAATGATGAGTCAGCCTGACTTCGGGATGCTGCTACTCTTTGGGGCAGTGAGCATGGCCATGCTGTTCCTCAGCGGGGCTAGGATTTCACATCTGGCCTGGCTTGGAATGGGAAGCATCCCCCTTATTTACGTCGCCCTGCGCATTGCGCCTTATCGTCTAGCACGAATCGTCTCCTTTCTTGACCCATACGCGTACGATACGTCCTCTGGTTATCAAATTGTTCAATCCCTGGTTGCTATTGGATCTGGAGGAGTGATCGGCCGCGGGCTCGGGGCATCACGGGCAAAACTGTTCTATCTCCCGCAAGCGCACAACGATTTCATCTTTTCAATAGCTTCCGAGGAATTAGGATTGATGGGAGCGCTAGCTCTACTTGCCTTGTTCGCCTTCTTTGCCTGGCGCGCCTTCCAAATCGCCTCACACGCATCCGATCGTTTTGGATACCTTCTGGCATTCGGCATCGGCTTCACGATCAGCGTGCAAACTCTAATCAATCTTGGGGTTGCTCTTGGAATACTGCCAGTCACCGGCCTTACCTTGCCATTCATCAGTAATGGAGGCTCCTCTCTGGTTGTCACACTGGCCATGGTCGGAACTCTATTGAACATCTCAAAGCAAGGAGGGCGCCCTTGAAGATCCTAGTTGCCGGCGGGGGAACGGGAGGTCACGTTTATCCCGCGATAGCAATCATGGAAGAGCTATCTCAGCAACAAGATGAGACACAAATCGCCTATATCGGCACAAAGCGAGGGATTGAAGCACATATCCTTCCTTCCTACCCTAAGATTCATTTCTACAAAATACATATTCGTGGCTTTGCCCGTAGGCGACTGTTTCAGAACCTAGGAGCCATCCTCCTTCTCGCATTTGCCGTCGCGGAAACACTAAGAATTATTCTGCGTTTTCGACCTCAGCTCATCATCGGAATGGGAGGATATGCTTCCTTCCCCGCTGTTTTCCTGGGAAACCTCCTCAAGAAACCCCTGGGGATAAGTACAGTGATCCATGAACAGAACATAGAGGCTGGCTTAGCCAACCGCTTCCTCTACCCGTTTGTGGATGAAGTACTTGTTTCTTACCAGCACTCAAAAAGATACTTTCCACGCGCGAAGAGAATAGTAATTACTGGAAATCCAATCCGAAAGGAGTTTCTCCTCACTAGACGGGAAACGAGCATTTACCATCGTTTTGGCCTTGACCCCGGGAAGAAAACGGTACTCGTGTTTGGAGGATCTCACGGAGCGGCAATCCTAACCCAGGCTGTCATGCGTGCCAGAGAGAAACTCTCCAAGAGCGGGCAAATACAGATACTTCTAATCACTGGAAACAAAGCAAAAGAACGCTCAATCAATGAAGAGTTTGGTAGCCCCGGAGTGAGTAATCTCGTGGTATTCCGCTACATTGACCGGATGAGTGATGCGTTCGCGATAGCAGATCTGATCGTCTCCCGTGCCGGAGCCACGACTCTTGCCGAAATCACTTCCTGCGGAAAACCGGCTTTGTTAGTCCCATGGGGGAAAGCAGCTAATAGACATCAATGGAAAAATGCCCGCTACCTGGAATCGCGGAATGCTTGCGCAGTAGTAGCAGAAAAAGACATGACGAGTCTCGCATTTCTGACCTATATCAAAGAGACAGTAATGAACAAGGAGAAACTTGTCCAAATGGCACAAAACTCTTGGCAGCTTGGCCGGCGCCAAGCATCGACCGCAATTCTAGGAGAAATCCGTATTTTACTAGAGGGAGCACAAACGTGATCAAAACGGGGAAATGTTACCACTTTATAGGCATTGGCGGAGCAGGCATGAGTGGTCTTGCCAGAGTGATGTTAGACAGCGGAATGACAATTTCTGGCTCCGACCTACATGACAATAAGGAGGTTGCCCAACTGAAAGAAGCAGGTGCGTCTGTCTATCTCGGGCACGATGCTCGTCTCCTTCATGATAATCTAGATGGGGTCATTGTCTCATCAGCAATTGGGGAGGAAAACGCAGAACTCAAAGCAGCAAGAAGACGCAACCTTCCCGTTGTAAAGCGATTGCACGCCCTGGCCTCACTGCTGTACGGCTACAAGAGCATCGGAATAGCGGGAACACACGGAAAAACAACTACTACTGCCATGGCTGCCACTATTCTAACCGCAACAGGACAGGATCCAAGCTATCTCATAGGGGCACAGTGTCCAGGCCTAGGAGGGAACTCTCATCTTGGGCAGGGCAGTTTCTTCGTTACCGAAGTGGATGAAAGCGATGGCTTATTCCTGACATTGTGTCCAACGATCGCAGTTCTTAACAATATCGGCCGTGATCACTTGAATACCTATTCCACTTTGGCTGGGATTAAGAGAGGTTTCACTCAATACATTCGTCAATCAGAACTTTCGGTTCTCGCAATCGATAACCCGAACGTTCGCGAGCTGGCGCGTGAAGTTCCTAATGCTTTCACTGTAGGAATATGTGAAGACGCAAAACTAAGCGCTACAAACATTGCGCACCATGGCTTTCGTACCAATTTCGATCTTGTCTATCAAGGAAAGCGAGTCTGCTCTGTTCAACTTCCCGCGCCCGGCAGTCACAATGTGCGTAATGCCCTCTGCGCTATTGGCGCCTGCTTCCTTGCCGGGATTAGCCTCACCGAAGCTGCCAGGGCTCTGGAGGAGTTCTGCCTACCGAAACGGCGCTTCCAGCTCTTAGAGGAAAATGGAGTAACGGTAGTGGACGATTACGCGCACTTGCCTGAAGAGATTGAAGCAACTCTGCAGGCGATTCGCGACGGTTGGAATCACAGAAGGATTGTGGCCATTTTCCAGCCTCACCGCTACAGTCGAACCAAAGCAATCAGTGGTGAGTTTGGCAATGCATTTCGCGAGGCGGACACAGTACTACTAACTCCGATTTATCCTGCTCAGGAGCAGCCAATCCCAGGAATCACTTCAAGGCTAATTGCGGCAGCAATTAGCAACTCATCCAATCTTGACCTCCATTTCGTTGAGGACAAGGAAAAGGTTGTTTCTTTTCTCAAGGGATATATCGAGCCAGGGGATTTCATTATCAGCTTCGGTGCCGGCGACATTTGGACAGTCACTGAGGAGTTATCATGCTTCTTGGAGAAGGGGCAGTTCTGCACAGTGTGAACCAAGCTGAACTATATGCCAAGCTCGCCTCTCTACGGTGTGAGCTAATTCTTGACGAACCGCTCTTCCTGCATACTACGCTTGCAATTGGTGGAAGAGCAACTTGCTTCTTCTTACCAAAAACTATCGGAATATTGCAGGAAGCGATCAGTCTCTGTAGCGAATACGAGCTCCCATACATGATCCTAGGCGCCGGTTCGAATATCCTCTTCCGTGACAAAGGCTACTTGGGTATGGTAATTGGAACGTCACAACTGCGAGGGGCAAGCATCGGAGATGGTTGGGTACATGCACTCGCGGGAGAGCCTCTTCCCGAGCTTATCACACGCCTAGATCAAGCGAATCAGCAATCGCTCAATTTTCTTGCTGGAATCCCGGGTTCGCTTGGAGGCGCAATAGCAATGAACGCCGGGATTCCTGAACGAGCGATAGGGCAAGAAGTGGAAGAAGTAGCCATCCTCAATTCAAGTACCAGAATCGAGGTGATCCCAGCCAAGTGTTGCGGATTTTCCTATCGAACAAGCCTCTTTATCAAGAACAGGCTACCAATCCTGTGGGCAAAGATGAACCTGAACGGCAGAGTATACGACCGCATCGAGATTCTCAATCGACGAAGATCAACCCAACCTTCCTCTGCTCATAGCGCTGGTTGCGTATTCAAGAACCCTCCAGGCCTATCTGCGGGTAGGTTGATTGAACAGGCTGGCCTAAAAGGACATAGGGTGGGAATGGCCAAGGTATCTGAAAAACATGCCAATTTCATCATCAACTCTGGAGGGGCAACGAGTGCTCAAGTTCTTGAATTAATTGACATTATACGTAGAAAGGTGTATAAGAGTTCTCATATTCAGCTTGAAATGGAGCTTGAGGTCATTTGACAGTGACCGTGAACAAGGGGGGGACAAAAGTTTTCTTGTAGGCTAGCTATTTTAGGAGGGGTTCTTATCGCTGCTGCCGTCGTTGTTCTGTACGCACCTTGGTTTTCTCCTTTCAATCTGCAAGAGATTACAGTAACAGGGAACCATCATACCTTATTGGAGGAAATCAAGGAGAAAAGTGGACTTCGAATAGGAGAGAATCTTCTACGAATCTCTGCATCCCGTACCCAAAAAGCTCTCTTGTCAATGCCGTGGGTGAAGGAAGCCTATGTCAAGCGAGCCTATCCGCACACAATACAGATTACGATTCATGAGTATGTGCCAATTGCAGCGTTATACGGTGCTGGCGAGCAGGAGAAGCCTGTAGCAATTGCAGAAGGCGGGCAATTGCTCTACCAAGTAGCTGAGGACGAGCGCCCTTTTCTTTCCGTAAAGGGGATAGAGTTTACCAGCAATGACCCTTCGACTGTGCAGACTAACAAGGAAGCAATCAGAGTCGTTGAATACCTATACAGTCTGGGAATGAGCGAGGGGCCGTTTTCTCTAATGGATTTCGGAAATCCTAGAGAGGTTACCCTATTTACACCGGGTGAACTAAAAATAATACTAGGTTCTATAGAAAAGATCAGGCCCAGAATTGATGCTCTAGTAGCGTTGCTTGCTAGCATTGATCTGGATGACTATCAATCGATAGATCTCAGATTTGAAGGTGAGGCAATACTTGTACTCCGCAAGGCGGTGAAAAGATGAGCAAGGAAAGAGTGGTGGTGGGTCTTGACATAGGCACCACCAAGGTTGTTGCGCTCGTAGGTAATGTGTCCGATGGATTAATAGAAGTCATCGGTATGGGAAAAGCTGCATCAAACGGATTAGAAAAAGGTGTAGTGGTAGATATCGGTCGTACAATCGCCTCTATACGCAAAGCAGTCGAAGAAGCAGAAAATATGGCCGATGTTGCCATTGATTCGGTATATGTAGGAATCGCTGGGAAACATATCACCTCCATCAACAACAGTGGCACCGTCTCCATCAACCGTCCCGATAGAATTATTACGCAGGATGATGTGCGTCGTGTTGTAGAAACTGCCCAAGCAATTCAGCTTCCCCCGGAAAGCGAGCTGATACACATAATTCCGCGACAGTATATAGTGGATGGCCAAGACGGCATTACTGATCCAGTTGGTATGACGGGTACTCGGCTAGAGGTTGATGTACACCTCGTCACTGGGGCAATCACAGCCGTACATAACTTGGTCCGGTGCGTGGAGATGCTAAACATTGGGATTAATCAAATAGTCCTTGAGCCACTCGCCTCTTCGATGGCAGTTCTCTCTTCGGCAGAGAAGGAACTGGGAGTCATCCTGATGGACATTGGAGGCGGAACTACAGATATAAGTGTATTCCGCGGTGGAGATATTTGGTTCTCAAAGGTACTCCCAATCGCGGGAGAGCACATCACCAACGACATCACGGTTGGATTGCAGACACCAATTGAAGAAGCGGAGCTAATCAAGAAACAAGCAGGAACAGCATTGGTAGATAGCGTTAGCGAAGACGAGAAAATCGAGGTCGCCACAATCGGAGGAGACAAGAAGAAGACCGTTTCTAGAAAGAAACTCGCAAAGATCATAGAGCCGCGCGTAGAGGAACTCCTTGACCTCGGATTGCAGGAAGTTGAAGATGCGGGGTACCGTGATCTTGTCCCCGCAGGATTGGTTCTTACAGGAGGAACCTCATTACTCAATGGAATCGCAGAATTTGCGGCTCAGCGCTACGAGATACCGGTACGACAAGGGAAGATTCCTCGAGGCATACATGGCCTAAGAGACATCGTCGAGTCGCCAATCTATGCTACATCGATCGGATTGCTGCGATATACCGTGGAAACAAGAGATTTCAGCGCGAGACGATTCGCAAAGAAGAGAAGTTCCCTAATGAGCAAGCTCTTCTCTTGGTTTAATCGCTTTTTCCGGGGGTGAGAATGTCCAACGAAATCAGCATGGCACCCCCTGCTCGGCTGATGGTAATCGGCGTAGGAGGCGGAGGAGGAAACGCTGTTGATCGCATGTTCTCCACCAACATCAGTGGAGTGGAATTAGTTGCCGTAAACACAGATGTCCAGGTGCTTGAAGTCGTACAAGCTCATCGCAGTCTTCAAATTGGACGTAGATTGACCGGTGGATTGGGGGCTGGAGGAGACCCCGAAACCGGAAGACTGGCCGCTGAGGAGAGCCAGGAAGAGATCATGGATCTACTTAGTGGCGTTGACATGGCATTCATCACTGCTGGAATGGGTGGGGGAACCGGAACTGGTGCTGCTCCCGTGATTGCCTCCTTGGCTAGGGAAGCCGGAATTCTGACAACAGCAATCGTTACGCGCCCGTTTTCCTTTGAGGGACTAACAAGGGCCGAGAGAGCTGAAGCGGGAATAGCGAATCTATCGGAGACCGTTGATGCCATTATCACAATCGCCAATGATAGGCTCCTCAAAGTTGCTCCCTCAGATATCCCAATCACGCAGGCTTTTGTCCTAGCTGATGATGTCCTCAGACAAGGCGTGGAAGGAATCTCTGATCTAATAACTGTTCCAGGAATGATCAACCTCGACTTTGCGGACATAGAGAGCGTGCTACGGGATGCCGGAACCGCAATGATGGGCATTGGAGAAGGAGAAGGAGAGAGCAAGACAAAGGATGCGGCACGCATTGCGATTTCGTCTCCCCTGCTCGATGGCTCAATCAAGGGCGCGCGCAAGGTGATTATGAACATCACGGGAGGCCCCGATCTTACCCTGGAAGCAGTTACTGAAGCAGCCTCTTTGATCCGCGAGGCAGTATCTGATCGAGCGGACATCATTTTCGGCACTGCAATCCATGATGGGATGAAAGGAGTTCGCCTAACAGTAATCGCTACAGGCTTTTCAGTCAGTTATGGCATAGAAGAGAGCGCAGCTCTGGATAATGAATCAATGCTTGCGAATTTGCAGCAGGAAAAGCGCGGTGGAATAAGTGATCTTGACATTCCCGCATACTTGCGGCGAAATCGTAAATCTCAACAGCATAGTCTAACGACAGCCAAGAAGAACCCTTGACAAGAGTTCAATGCCAGAGGTGGGGGTCGAACCCACATGACCCAAAAGGCCACGGGATTTTGAGTCCCGCGCGTCTGCCAATTCCGCCACTCTGGCTCAAACACAACCTATTCTATGTTAGAGTCTATTCTAGTGCAAGCTGCACTACTTGGTCGATACACAGCAATAGAGCAGTGTTTACTATTGTTGGTTACCAGCTGATCTATCTCTTCTAAAGGAGAAGAATGCGATACGTGCGATTCTTACCCAGTGAAGGCAAAGAACCACTAGCTGGAAAGCTTTGTGGCCAACAGATCATCGCCTCTCGGCAAAACTATGCCCTGTCTCAAGTACGGTTACTTGCTCCATGCACTCCTACAAAGATCATCTGCTTGGGGCGAAACTATGCCGCGCACGCGCAAGAATTGGGGAATGAGGTACCTGTTAGGCCGTTGTTATTTTTCAAGCCTCCCTCCGCTATCATCGGCCCGGAAGATGATATCATTCTTCCACCCAGCCCTCACGTGGATTACGAAGCTGAGCTTGCCATAGTCATTGGATGTCGTTGCAGAAACGTGCCGGCTAACAAGGCGATGAATGTTATCTCAGGATACACGTGTATGAATGATGTTTCCGATCGCGAGGCGCAAGGATGGGATAAGAATTGGGTCCGCGCAAAGGGGTTCGATACCTCCGCTCCTCTTGGTCCAGTAATCATCACCAAGGATGAGATTCAGGAGCCATTCCACATCCAGTTGCGACTAAATGGAGAGACAAGACAGGATGCTACAACAAGTCAGCTCATCTTCTCCATTCCGGAGATCATTGAGGAGATTACCTCATTCATGACTTTAGAAGAAGGTGATGTAATCGCTACCGGTACCCCATCAGGTGTAGGCCCGCTCTCTTCTGGCGACTTAGTGGAAGTTGAAATCGAAGGTATTGGGACTCTGAGAAACCGTGTCTGCTCTCCCGCGAAAGAGATCATTGATGAGCCAATACTATGAATACCCTCGCTGCTTACAAGAAGCACCTTCAAGAGATTGGTAAGCTAGAATCCGCCATTTCCTTGCTTCACTGGGATCAACGTACGTACCTTCCCCAAAAAGGGCACGCGGCGCGAGCTCTCGTACTTGGAAAACTCGCCAAGATGGCATTTGAGCTTCTGGTATCGGACCAGCTTGGTCATTATCTGGAAGAGCTAGAAACACAGAATGATCTCTCATTAGAGGAGCAAGCAAGTATACGCGTAGTAGGAAAAGCCTATCGTCGTCAGAAGTCAATCTCACCCGACATCTATGAGCGATTTACCATTGCACAATCGAGAAGTGAGTCGGTCTGGGAACAGGCAAAGAAGACTTCAGACTTTGAGCTGTTCCAGCCCCATTTGCAAAAGATGGTTGACTTTTCACGACAGTTTGCGGAGCTCTATGGCTATGAAGACAATCTTTACGATGCCTTGCTCGAAGAGTATGAACCAGGAATGACCACCAGCCAACTCCGCTTGGTGATTGAGCCATTGCGCAAGAAACTCGTGCCGTTTCTCAAGCGATTAAGGGAAGAAGGCACTCAGCCGCACACGGAAGTTCTAGAGGGAACATTCCCCATTGATCAACAACAGAAGCTTTCTTCGTATGTGCTTAAAGCGATGGGTTATGACTTTTCTGCTGGCCGGCTCGACACAACCATACACCCATTCACCATCTCTACGGGACCGCGAGATACCCGTGTCACGACCCGCTTTATCAACAACAACTTATTCTCCGGCATATTCAGCACCATGCACGAAGGAGGCCACGCGTTGTACCAGCAAGGGATTCCCGCAAAATTGCATTGGAGCGGTCTTGATGGAGGCGCCTCCTTTGGAATCCACGAATCTCAGTCACGAATGTGGGAAAACATGGTCGGCAAGCAACTCCCGTTCCTAAGATTCTTCCAACCGATCCTGGCCAGTGTCTTCCCTGAATTTGCTCGCGCTCGACCTGAGATTCTGTATGACGCGGTGAACACAGTTACCCCTTCCCTCATCCGCGTAGAAGCAGATGAAGTAACCTACAACCTACACATCATGCTTCGCTTTGAACTTGAAGAACAGCTGATAAACGGGCGCATCAACGTTGGTGATTTGCCCGAGCTGTGGCAAGATGCAATGAAACGTTACCTGGGCGTTGTACCTAAGGACGACGCACACGGAGTCCTACAAGATGTACACTGGTCAGCTGGAATGTTTGGCTATTTCTCCTCATACATGCTAGGAAACTTGTGCTCCGCGCAGATATTTGCCAAGGTAAAAGAAGAGATTCCTGATCTCGACGAGCAAATCGCCAATGGCAAGTCCATCGTTCTTCTCTCCTGGCTGCGAAAGCAAGTACACCGCTTCGGTAAAATGTACGAACCACAAGACCTCCTCCAACGCGTCACAGGAGAAAGGCTGAACCCCTCCTACTTTATGCGGTATATCACAGACAAGTACAGCCAGATTTACAAACTGTAACTCTACTAACCGGGCAACCAGCGTCCTTACTGTTTCAAGCGCGTAGCCCAAGCTCACACTCACTTACAATCCTAAGCACTGCGAAGCCAAGAAGAAGATGGTCATAGCCCGAGCGAGAGTCGCCTGGGAGTGATCTGTTTCTCTGAATCGTCGAGCAATAAGAAGCTTTACAGGATAGGGTATGCAATGCTTGTCATAGCAGGCCTTCGCTGCGAAAGCTAAACACTTCATTCGAACAAACTATGAGGTGGTCAATGACTTCGATGTTAAGAGTCATCGCGGCAAGAATCAACGCCTTCGTAATCACTTTGTCCTGTACAGATGGTCTCACATCGCCATTTGGATGGTTATGCGCGAAGACGAGAGCTGCTGCGCCCCGATAAAGAGCCGCCTCCATTACCCTGCGCGGATAGACAGCCGCTCGATCAATCGTTCCTTGTGCCAGCCTTTCAATCCCATCTCGTAACAGGCAGGCGCCTGTACCCAGATAGGCCACCTCAAAGACCTCGTTTCGTAAACCACCAAGACGCACTCGCCAGAAATCATGTAACACCCCTGGGCTGGACATCGGCTGGCTGCCCTCTCCTTTCTGTTGGAGATAGAGGCTCGCCACCTCACGGATGATTCGTAGCGCGACAGGGGCAACTTCACCAATCCCCCGCGTCTCACGAAGTTCATCAACAGGAGCATCAAGCACTCCTCGGAGATTCCCAAACCTTCGAAGAAGTTCTTTTGCCGGTCCCTTGACATCCCTTCTTGGAATCGCCAGGATGAGAAGCAGCTCAACAACTTCATGATCGGCAAATCCGGCAAAACCTACTCTAAGGAACCTTTCACGAAGCCTTTCTCGATGGCCGAGATAGTGAGGATGCTGAGAAGCCATAATTCATTCACCTTGCGCGATCAACACATGACCACTCATTGGAAAAAAAGCTTGACCATGTTAGATAACAATCACCTGTTATCAATGATATCAGTAGGCGTATATCTAAGCAAAAAGCAGATGTTTGATCAAAAACTGCTCTATTCTTTTATACAGACTTTCGGTCGTCTCCGATTTCCGGAATCCGTGCCCCTCCCCAGCATAGAGGTAGTACTCATAGGGAACGCCACGATTCTTAAGAGAGGCAACCAGCCTTTCTGACTGGTCTTTGGGGACAACCTTGTCTTCCTCTCCCTGGAAAATAGCAATTGGATCGATAATCTTCTGCGCGGAGAATATTGGAGAACGAACACGATAAACCTCACTCGCCTCGGGGAGAGGACCAAGCAACGAATCGAGGTAATGAGCCTCGAATTTATGGTTATCCTGGGCAAGGGTAAACAGATCAGAAACCCCGTACAAGCAAACAGCTGCCTTAAACCTTCCTGGGTGCTCAGTAAGAACACGAAGGACCGTATACCCTCCAGCACTTCCGCCCATGATCGCTAATCTGCCACTATCGGCACGACCGGTCTCAGCCAGAAATGCTGCCCCAGAGACTACATCTTCTACATCAATGATTCCCCACTTCCCATTCAGTTCTTCCCGATAGCTTCTTCCATAGCCAGTACTCCCGCGATAGTTCACTTCAAGAACGCCGTACCCACGAGATGAAAAAAACTGTGTGCCGCCATGATATCCCGCTGTATACTGTGAGCTTGGCCCGCCATGCACCATGATAACCACTGGGGGAAGACCAATTCCCACGAAAGCTTCATTGCGCGGTTGATAGTAGAAACCGTGGACTTCTCCTCCATCCTGGGCAGGCCAGCTAACAACTTCTGGTGTGGATAACTCACCATCTGGGATAGCGGCTGCCGTGGAATACCGATGAATACGTGGCTGTTCCCGGACGGTAAATGTACACGTAGCTACACGGGCCGGAGTCACGGCAGATTGCGCGATTAGGGCGACAGCGTTTTCCGTCGGGGAAGGAACAAGCTGGCTCAGCAGAGTGTAATCAGAGAACTGCTCAAGTTGTTCTGCTGTCCCTGTTTCAATATCGACTCGCTCCAATCGATTGATCCCCCCCGAACTGACCCGGCAGATAATCTCACGAGATGTATAGCTAAATCCATAGGTTCGCATCCCTTGTATCCAAGCAGGCATTGCAAGCTCTTCGTTACCACTAGTTAGTTGGCGGGGTGTTTTCATGGACAAGTCATACAAATACAGACTGCCAAAACCACTTTCATCAGAGATGTATGCAAGGTAGCGACCATCAGGAGAAAACTCCGGTTGAAAGATACAAGTACTCTCTCCTCCCGCAATTATCCTTGTTTCCTTCACGCTAGGAAGTCCCTCTTTCCCCATATCCAGTTTGGCAAGATGGGCGGTTGTTCCTTCCCAGGGCATTTGTGGATGCCTCCATGAAATCCATGCAATCTTCTCACCAGAAGGATGCCAGCATGGCTGCATGTAGAAGTCATCTCCGGCAACGAGTTTCTGCGGCCAGAGCTTCCCTTCAACATCAATAATGGCAAGTACATCCTCTAGTCCATCACTGTGCACATACAACATCCACCGTCCATCTGGCGAGATACATGGTGAGGCAGCTTGACCATATGCCGGAGTAACAGATTGTGCCGCTCCCGCTGAAAGGGACTGGCGATAGATACGTCCGTCAGCAACGAAGTAGGTCATCCCGTGCGAGACAGTAAAATCACCACCACCATAACCCACTCGCGCGCGTACCGACAACTCACAGGTCAGATCATGCGCCGCCTTCTTTCGATGCTTCGCCACAAGCACTCCATGCCCAGCCCGCTCCTCAAGCCAGACAAGCGTCTCCCCATCTGAGTCCCAACCAAGATTAGCTATTCGAATCCCCTGGGAAAGGACATATGGAGTAATCGAGCTCTTCCACAGCCCATACTGCTTAGCAACACGCTTCATCGTGTCTCCTTTCTCCTGGCTTCTCCCGGGATCTCACCCGCCTTCTGCAAAGCGATTCTCGACGTGAGTGGGCCAATCAGTTCGTGAATAACCGTTGCACCGATAATCACACTCAGCAGGATGTTACTTACCGAAGCCAGCCCTGGAATCTGTCGTGCAATAAGGGCAAGCCCGATGACAATCCCTCCTTGCGGGATTAACCCCAGACAAGTATAGCGACGCACTTTCTGGGGAGAGCGCGCAAGCGTAGCGCCGGCATAGGCGCCAGTAAACTTCCCCAATGAGCGGAAGAGGATGAATAACAGAACCAAAGGGAGAAACTTAAGCAACATCTGGAAATCAAGTAGCATTCCACTAATGGCAAAGAAGAGAACAAATATAAGAGGTTCAATGTAGTTCTCTGTAGCCTTGAAGATTCGATCTCGCGAGCGCCCCAGGTTGACAACAGTAACTCCTACTGTCATCGTCGCCAGGAGCTGGTCTAATCCAAGCAGAGTAGCAGCCCCGTAGCATGAAGAGAGAACGGCGATTACTGCAACAATAGAGAGTCCTTCTGATTCTTCCCGTAAGAAGCGAGAAGTCGCATAGTAAATCATACCGCAGAACACTCCAAGTACAACTGCCCCAACGATGCCTATTAACGGTGCAATAAATGCTGATGCGCGAAGAGCCGCATTACCGGCAAAGATTGCTGCTAGCGCCGCGGCAAGACTGAAGTTGATCACACCAAGCGCGTCATCCACCGCGGCAACTCCCATAATACTGAACGATACGGGGCCCTTTGCCTTGTACTGGTGAATAACCGCAAGGGTAGCCGATGGATCAGTTGGTGAGGCGAGTGCTCCCAATAGAAGCGCTAATGGAAGGTATGTGGCAATGAAGCTCCCTCCCTCAATGTGAATCAAGAATGGCAGGGTGACTAGCGTACCGATTACAACGAATAGCGTGGCCAGTTCAGCCTCGCCCAATGCCATAAACGCAATTCCTTTTCCGAGCTCTCGTAAGGGCTCTAAGGCTAAGGTACCTCCTACTTCAAATGTCATGATGGCAAGGGCGAAATTCGTTACCGTGCTCGTCGACTGCACAAACTCCACTGGGATAAGATGTGACACCTCGGGGTTCAAGACAATCCCAGCAATGATGTACCCCGTCACCCGAGGGAGTCGAAGCTTGTTGGCTAGTTCGCCAAAGACAAAGCCAACAACGATCAAGATCCCAAAGACTAATAACGTGTTCATGTCTCCTCGGTAGCCCGGTAAGATATCTTGTTTGAGTATCCTTCTCTGTTCCTGTTTACGCAATAGTGTAAGGTGTTGCAGCGAGTATGGCAATGCGTCGTCACAGAGTATAACTACTCCGCCAAATCGCGTGCGATGCGCTAGAGCCTAGATCGATTCAGATAATTCCCATAAAAGGCCTTTCCATCTCCTACTAATCCAACGCTTACTTGCTCTTAGAATAGTTGACATTACACACCTGTTAGAGTATCATTACTTATACGATAAGACAAGCACAGCGAACCACCGATAACAGTGTACAAAGGAGGATAGGATGTGTACGAAGAATCTAGTAGCCATACTGCTTACAGTGGCTAGCCTTGTTTTTGTGACAACGTCAGTTGCGCTGTCACAAACGGTTGTCATAAATGAAATAGCATGGGCAGGAACAGAAGCAAGTTCTTCTGATGAATGGATAGAACTGTACAACCCATCAGAGGAACCGGTAGACCTTAGCGGGTGGACACTTACCTCTGACAAGTGGGTGATCCACTTCGATACTGTGGGAGAAGCAACGGTAGAGACTCGCCGTACTACAATAGCTGCTCACGGTTTCTTTCTACTTGAACGGACTGACGATGAGACAATATTGGACATTCCAGCAGATCTGATATACAAGGGAAGCTTACCCAATAGTGGCGCCACTCTCTGCTTGCTCGATCAGGATGGTGAGGAAGTAGATACGGCAAATGCCTTCCAGGAAGAATGGATTGCTGGCAACGCTTCACAAGACGAGCCCATTTACGCTTCTATGGAGCGGGTTGACCCAACCAAAGCGGATAGTTTGTCAAATTGGCAAAGTAACGACGGAATCACTGCCTGCGGGAGTGATGCTTTGGGCAACAAGATAAACGGAACCCCTGGGGCAAAGAACGCGGCAGCTCTTGATGCTGAGGCAAACCCACCTGGCTAGCTACCGGTAACTATCTCCGCTGGAGCTTGCTTGTCTTACAACGCAAGGGCGGCCGTCTACCAAAGTGCTTCCTCGTTATGAGGATTCCAAGATCTGAGACCCGCGGGCCGGCCGTCCTGGCTCAACATACTCAACTTCCAAAGCACAAATTGTCGGATCTGCTTACTAGCGCCTCTTCTTCTGTAACTATTGCGCCCGGGGACTCAGCCACGGCAGTCTCAAGATTTGGTCTCGACAGGTTTCGTTACTTTCCCTGTAGGCATAAACAGCCTTAGCGCGCGCAATATCTACGGATTAAGAGATAGTAGATTTGCGCTTCTACTACATCAATTAACACCACGGAAACGACCACGCGCTCCGCACAATTCCTTAATCTCAGAGATATGAGCGATTGCCTCCTCCTTTCCAGCCTGAATTGCCGCAGAGGACTGCTCGAAATCAAGAAGCTTGATCCAGCTGACATCCGGCCTGAGAAGAAGAAAGCGGCCGCTAACCTGTTTTCGCACTGCATTGAGTTGTAAGCTGGTCAACTCGCGAGAAGTAATCCCATATGTCTGCAAGAAGATGTCAAAACTAGTGTTAATCGAGGACGCCAATGGAGCTCCAGTATCAATCGCAAGTACACTCTCGGCACCCATTTCAATCGCCAGGCTAGCTGGGATCTTGTCAATTACGCCTCCATCGATCAGAAAGCGTTTCCTGTAACGAACCGGGTGGAACACTCCCGGAATGGCTGCACTCGCAGCAGCCGCTTGACTAAGCTTCCCCTGGTTTAGTACCACCCTCTGTCCAGTCTCCAAATCCGCCGCAACAGCGGCAAAGGGAATAGTGATATCAGAAAAACTCTTGTTAGCAGTTAAAAGGGAGAAAAGTTCCCGTATGCGAGCAAGCCTCTCTGGAGTAGTCTTTTCCTCTCGTAAGCTTGTCCCTCGTACGTATTCTACCATTCCACGGCCTATCACTCGCTGTATCTCTCGCGTGGTACTACTGGAGACCTGTAGCAGCTCATTTAGGTCAAGACAAGAAAGAAGCCGCTCTAGCTTCTTTAGGTCCATCTCAAGGGCTTTCGCCGCTCCGATCACTGCCCCTATACTTGTCCCAGTAATTACACTCACAGGGATCTGGTTTTCCTCTAGGGCAATAAGAACCCCCAAGTGAGCGAAGCCGCGCGCGCCACCTCCACCTAGTGCTAGGCCCAGTCTCAATGTGTGCTTCAAGAAATCCCCCTTCGTGCGATCATACTCACACAAAGGGGGAAGGACAAGTCTTAGGGTCAGGTTGTTCTAGTAGGGCATACCTCCCATTCCCCCAGCCCCTGGTGGCGGCATGGCCGGAAATTGTTCCTTTTCTTTGATTTCTGCAACTAAAGCACCGGTGGTAAGAAGCATTCCCGCAATAGATACAGCATTTTGCAGCGCTGAGCGGGTAACCTTAGTCGGATCAACAATCCCTGCGTCAAACATGTCGCGGTAGCTCTCGGTGAGAACATCGAGGCCAACTCCCGGCTTCTCATGTTTAACCCGTTCTACGACAATCGCTCCCTCTAACCCGGCATTGCCAACTAGCTGCCGCAATGGCGCTTCCAGAGCGCGGCGGAGAATGTTCACTCCAACTGCTTCATCACCATCCAGCTTGAGCGAATCAAGTAAGGTATTTGCATTTACCAACGCCACGCCACCTCCAGGAAGAATCCCCTCGTCAACGGCTGCCTTGGTAGCCTCGAGAGCATCCTCCATTCGATGTTTCTTCTCAGAAAGCTCTGTCTCAGTAGGAGCCCCAACCTTGATCACTGCTACTCCGCCGGCAAGTTTTGCTTTCCGCTCTTCCAACTTCTCCCGGTCGTAGTCAGAATCAGTCGTCGCCATTTGAGCCTCTATCTGTTCAATCCGCCCCTTGAGAGCATCCGATGATCCTTTGCCATCAATAATGGTAGTGTTATCGCTGTCAATCCTTATGTGTCCAGCCTGACCAAGCATGTCAACTGTTGCATCCTTGATTTGCATCCCAGCGTCCTCTGCAATCACAGTGGCACCAGTTAGAATTGCAAGATCCTCGAGCATTGCTTTGCGTCGATCTCCAAACCCGGGAGCCTTTACCGCGCAACTCGTTAGTGTTCCCTTTAGCTTGTTCAGTACAAGGGTTGTCAATGCCTCTCCGGTAACATCCTTGGCAATAACCAGAAGTGGCTTCCCTGTCTGAGCTACTTTCTCAAGCACAGAGACAAGGTCAGCCGCGTTCTTCAATTCCTGATCGGTTATCAGGACATAGGGCTTCTCCAAAGACGCTTCCATCTTCTTGGGATCCGTTACGAAATAAGGAGAGATGTACTCACGATCAAACTGCATTCCTTCAACGACCTCATAAAAGGTCTCAATCGTATCTGAGTCCTCTACCGTGATCACGCCGTCTTCTCCCACCGCTTCCATGGCATCGGCAATGATCTTCCCAATTGCCTCGTCATTAGCCGAAATTGTTGCTACCTGTGCTGTCTCTTCCTTAGTTGTAAGAGCACGACTCTGCTCTTTCAGTGATACAACAACTCTCTCTGACGCTTTCTCCAATCCTCGTTTGAGTTCCATAGGATTGGCACCAGCAGCGACATTCTTAAACCCTTCTTCAATCATCGCGTGTGCAAGGATGGTCGCAGTAGTGGTACCGTCCCCCGCAATATCGTTCGTTTTGGAAGCAACCTCTTTTACGAGTTGGGCTCCCATATTCTCAAACTCGTCTTTGTACTCTTGTTCCTGGGCAATGGTCACTCCATCGTTAGTGATATCAGGAGACCCAAACTTCTTATCAATAATCACATTACGACCACGCGGCCCAAGTGTAATCCTCACCGCTTTGGTCAGCTTATCGATTCCCGCCTTCATCTTTCCGCGGGCTTCCTCTTCAAATATGACTTCTTTTGACATTGACTAACCCCCTTCTGTTTTCCTCTTACTTGATGACTGCGAGTATATCAGTAGCCTTGACTAGCAGAAGATCTTCTTCGTCGAGTTTGAATTCTGTTCCCGCGAAGCTGGAAACGATGATCTCGTCTCCCTTCTTTACCTCGATCTTCTCGTCTGATCCCACAGCAATAACTTTCGCGCGTACGACTTTGTCGCTTTTCGCGCTCTCGGGGAGAACAATCCCCCCTGCTGTCTTACGCTCCTCTTCCTTGATGCTCTTTGCCAGGACTCTGTTCCCTAACGGCCTGATTTTCATGCTGGTATCTCCTCCTCTACATTGATATTAGCACTTACAGGTCTAGCCTGCTAATGTATTTTAACCGGTGGTCTATCGAACGTCAAGGTAGAGACAGAGTCTCTTAAGAGCCTTATCACATCAGTAATTCCGGCGCATGCCCTCAGGAAATGGCCCAGATAGGCTCCCGCCGCTTACATATCTGCATGATGTATAGACCATTTGCTCCAGTTGCGAAAAACATCTTCCTACCCTTATAATTAAAGCTATGAAAGAATGGTTTTTCTATGCCCTTACCAGTATCGGCTTGGTCATCCTGGTTATCTTCTTTCAAATGGGCAACCGTTACTATGAGGAAGGGATAGCTTCTTGGTATGGACCAGGATTTCATGGAAGACAGACGTCGAGCGGAGAAATCTACGACATGTATGGGATCAGCGCTGCACATAAGACCCTCCCCTTTGGCACAATCGTCAAAGTCGTCGATCTGGAAACAAACAAGAGCGTCATTGTTGCAATTAATGACCGCGGCCCCTTCATTGAGGGAAGGATCATCGATCTTTCCAAAGGAGCAGCCGAGAAACTCGGTATCGTCAACAAGGGAATCACCCAAGTGGGGCTACGAATCCTGGAATGGCCTCCTCAGGATTAGTCAGCCCTGCGATGAATCCCAGCAATCGTTATCGCAGAGTTTCCCCCACATTAGGCTACGCCGAGCCAATGCCTCTTGTTCCCGTCACTTCGAAACGGCTATTGCAACAAGAGAACAAAAGAAAGAGAATATACTCTGGAGAATGGAATCAGAGCTCGAAGGAAGTGATTCAGTGATGGGGTTAGCTGTGAGCGAAATGAGACAAGGAATGTTCATCCTTCATAATGGAGAGCTGTATGAAATCACCAGATATGAACATTCCAAGAGAGGAAGAGGTGGAGCAATAGCTCGCACGCGACTCCGCAATCTGAAAACAGGAAGAGTAACTACAGCCACTTTTAGAGGATCGGAAAATACAGATTCCGTGTTCATGGAATCTCGCTCACTTCAGTACTTGTATAAGAATGGTGATGATTATATATTTATGGATAGCGAACGGTTCAATCAATTTCCGATATCGGCCGAGTTTCTTGGCCCACGGGGGACGTTCATCGTGGAAGGTATAACTGTAACTGGGTATTTCCATGACGACAGATTAGTAAAGGTAGACATCCCCAACTTCATAGAATTGGAAGTAGCTAGAACTGAACCAGGCGTCAAGGGAGATACCGTTTCCAATGTGGAGAAGGGGGCAACGTTAGAGAGTGGCGCAGTTATTCAGGTTCCTCTATTCGTTACAACTGGAGACAAAGTCAAGGTGGACACGCGAAGCGGAGAATACGTGGAGCGGCTGTAAGGAGGAGTTATGGCAGAGAAGAGCGTTAAGATTATCGATGAAGATGGCCAGATTGCGATATCAGAAGAAGTGGTCACTTCCATCGCGCGCATTGCCGCGGAGAAGGTGGACGGAATTGCTCGTTCCGGCAAGGCAGTGAGCGGTCTCAAGAGTTTCTTTGGCGGAGAGGACACAGCTTCAATTATCAAATCTGAGTTCTCCGACGACGGCGTACATATAGAACTAACCATCGCTGTTGAATATGGGTATCCAGTACACGAAGTAGCTCAAGGCGTACAAAACAATGTACAGAAAGACGTCGAAGAGATGGCCGGAATAGATGTGATTGGAGTAGATGTTTACGTAAGAAAGGTTATTCCAATTGCGACCGAAAAGAAGCAGGATATCCCGCCGGAAGACTAGGGATGGAGGCCGTTCATGACAAAAGAGGAAGCCAGAGAAAAAGGGCATGTAAGCATCTCTCAGGAAGTCGTCACTGCAATCGCGGCAATCGCCGCGTCTCAGGTCAAGGGAATCTTTAATCGCGAAGAGGGGATGAAACGTTACGTCGATACTGAAGTTGAAGGAGAGAACGTCAAGGTCACCGTACGTGCCACTCTCATACATGGAAATTCCCTCTACAAGGTGGCCAAAGAGATTCAAACACGTGTAAGAGCCGAGGTTGAGCAGATGACTGGACTGCAAGTAAGCGGGGTCAATGTAGACATACAACGACTAGTGACTCCCGAAGAGCAACAATTGAGCAAGAAGGAGGAAGAATGAGCGCTGCAACTTTTCTTTTCTATACAGTGTCCTGTCTATTCACTGGGGGATTGGGAGTTCTGTTCATCTTGTTCGGAGCTGGAACCCTCTCCTTTGACGAGGCAAAGGTGTTTCTTTCCTCTGCGGGCGGAATCGCTGTACTGTTCTTGTCTGGTGCTTGTCTTATTATCCTTCTAGGTTATTTCCTTCTCCTTATCTACCGCAATAGATTGGCCACGGCTCGTTTTTCCCAAGAAGGAGAGCGGGGAAAGATAGAAATCTCTCCCTACGCGGTTCAGGAATTCATCAGTGGCATTCTACAGGAGGAGCTTGGAATCACACGTTTCCGTGTTCGACTGCGACACAAAGAAGACGGAGTTGCCATCTACGTGCATATTGCGCTGACGCCCCAGGAGAGAGTAGCTGAAATAGGATCTAGGATCCAAGAGACGCTCACCTGCCGCGTCATGGAGCGCACAGGTATTGAAGTAAGAGAAGTTTCAGTCCTTGTGGGAAAGATCCGTCCACATGAGCAGAAGCCTCAGGAGAAAGATGAAGAAGGTGATGAAAGTGAGAACGAACTCTAGGCTCCTCGGATTGCTCGGCGGACTTCTTGCGGGACTTCTTCTAGTTCTTGTGGGCTGGAAGATACTACTCATTCTATTGGGCTTTGCCCTAGCGGGCTATGCAATCGGAGTCTACTTCGAATCAGGGACTAATATCACAACCCAAGTAAGGGATCTTATAGCACGGTTTTTCCGCTCTTAATGCGTCGCAGGGAAGCGCGCGAGCTCTTGCTCAGGGTTCTCTATCAGCATGAGTTTGTTGATACTCCGCTAGGTGAACTGCTCGCTGAGGCAAACCCCGCAGGGCAATATCAGTACATAGAGCGCGTCTTTTCCGGGATTATCGCTCGCCAAGAGGAAATTGATAAATTGATTGCTGGCCATACGCTGGGATGGAGATTTGAACGCCTGGCAGTGGTCGACCGCAATATTCTTCGTCTAGGAGTATTCGAGCTTCTCTACATTCCCGAGATCCCTCCCGAAGTGGCGATCAATGAAGCAATTGAGCTATGCAAGAAGTATGGAACGGATAACGCGCAGCTGTTCGTGAACGGGATACTCAATCATCTATGGAAAGAGAATCAGAACACTAACAAATCACTGGACGCCCCTGTTTAGGCCAGCAAATAGGCTCAACCTTGCAGCATTGTTCTCACTGCGCAGATGATCTCTTCTTGCATAAGCCTTGCCTTCTCAGCTAATTTCACGCGCTGTGCTCGGTATTTCTTCGTATAATCCTCATCCTTGATGTAGTTACAGTTGATATCTACATTATATAGGGCAGACTGTAGTCCGGCTTCAGCTAGCCGCACTGAAACGGCGACATCGCTCACCGCACTAGGGTTACCGATTCCCGGCAGCTTGCGATTCAGTTCAAGAACGCGATAGCAGGCTTCCGCGGTATGATAAGGAACCTCGGCGGCCTTTTTGAGTGCTTGTTGAAGGCTCTCTCTGCGATCAACCTGTTCCTGTTTGCTTGCTTTCGGTAAACGGTAGCAAGCAATTACTCTGTTGTAAGCGTTGATATCGGCATCGACCGCGTCCACCAAGGTATGGCGCAAGTCCCTGGCCTGTTGCTTGATTTCCTTTATTTCTTGTTCACTTCGAGCGAACTTCTCCTTACCTATGGTCAAGTTACAAACCATCAATATCAATGCTGCAGCCATCGCTCCAGAAAGGGCGGCAACGCTTCCACCTCCCGGCGCAGGCGCAGCCGAAGACAGCTGGTTCAGGAACGTACTTATGCTCATGTCTTCATACTTGCTCGGCATTCTTCTCTCCTTTTAGAGCCCACGTAGTTAGATCCTATTCGTGGTCTCGTTTTGAGTTTCTCTCCTTTCACTTGTGACTTGCGATTCCAGGCACTAGACCTTTCTAGGCTTCTCCCTCTCTCTTTAATTCCCTCCCTCGATCGGGGGAGGGAAGATCATTTGATGATACTTCTCCCTTGCCCCATGTAGTAACTCCCATCCTGTACTACACGGGGTGAGATGAGAGGAGAGACTAGAGCCTGTCCCGGACCCCGATCCGGGGTGAGGGTGAGTCGAGCCCATCTTCTATGGACCAGGGCTTCCGTCCATCGTCATTCCGGCGCAGGCCGGGATCCAGTCCAACAATGCTCTCACACAAATCCTGCTACTACATGACTGGGAAAAAGAGGGACGGGCAACTTCTTCTCTCGAGAATAGCCTAGTAAAAAAATAGCCTGTCCCTCTTTCCTTACCGGCTCGCTTCAAGTTCTTTAGCATCTTCTCTTTGGTGATTGATGATTCCATAGTATCTTAATGTTTTGCTGGTTCATAGCGGTAAACACAGTCTATGCGCTTACATCCTTGGCAGGAGAAGGGGTGATCCGCTTGTGGGATTCTCGCGCCAACTCCCATTAAGAACGACAATGTCTTCTCTGGCCACATTGATAATTGAGGACCAAGGACAACTCCTATTTCCTCTGCTGGCAAGTTGGCGAATACTATCCGCTGCCTCTCAAGCGGCCAATGCCCGGCTCCAGAACCTGGCTCAAACCCACGGCTTGCGTTCAATCCTTGCGCAGCAGCCCAATCAAAGATCCGTTTTCCCAATCGTCCACATAGTTCGGATACGGCTGCTGATCCAAGCGCGTTGAGAATCATCCAATCTAACCATTCCCCGTTATCGCGCAGCCGCTTTGCTTCCTGTTCAATGATAGAACCTATTGTACACAGGCCGAAGGCCAGCAACTCTGCGCGCTGAATAGGCCTGGGGAGATCATTCTTATGCAGGTCCGCTGCTTCTCCCACGCTGCAAATCCTACTAAGAGCCTGTGGTTGGGCCATCTCGCGTGCCTTAGGGGTCAGCTGGCTAAGCTTCTTCAGGACGGACTTAGACGGAGAAGCACCGCCATACTCTAGGTAACGAAACACCTGCTCTTGATCGAGGGTTAGCGTGGCGCGGAAGGGTGATAGTGTTTCTGACATGCTTGCGCTTGGGATCTTTCTGCCATCAAGCACCGACATATACCCTCCGTAATTGGTAGGTCTTAATCGAAATCTTACCTGAAGGATCTCTTGCCTGCAAAATCCAAATGCAAATCTATTACACGGACAGCCTCACTCCGAATCCTTCTACGGCGGAAATATAGGATAGAGAATGATAAGTAGAGAGCCACCTCTTCTACTAGAGATCCATCAGAGCTCGAACCACCGCCCAATGCATGAAGAAGAACCGATCAAGGGAAACTTTTAGAAGAAAACCCCGCTTTCCTCCCACAATGCTTCCAGCTCTTCCAGACGGGGGCGCTTGGTGCTCTCTCCTTTGATACTTACCCCGGCAGAAATAGCGCATGACAAAGACATTGCAGCAGCAAGTGAAGAACCCCGTAGCTTGCTGTGGGGTTCTTCACTCTACTTCAGAGATGTGTGTCCTGCCAAGCATCCACCCGCATTAGAGGACACTCCCTCGCAATGTGTTGCAAAGAGAAGCTTGCGAAAACGTTAGGTATGCGCCTACCCCGCATGTTAGGGCTTGATATCCGATCGCTTGTCAAGTAACTTTGCAGCAAAAGATTCATGATATGAGAGTATTGAAACTTCTATTTCACAACCTATAGGCATTGCTGATTGAGAGGGCTGGCAGTCGGACAAGTGAGAATGCAAGGAGGTAACAGGTGTTTAGCTTCTCTTCTCTAGAAGAACTGGTTACACAAGAGGACATCGACTTCATCGACTTCAAGGCTACAGACTTAGTCGGTTGCTGGCGACATATCACGATTCCAATCAGTAGATTCACTCAACACGTAATCGACAACGGTATTCCGTTCGACGGCTCAAACTTCGGCTACACGAATGTAGAAGGAAGCGACATGGTCCTGCGCCCAGATCTCAACACAGCTACTGTCGTTTGCTATCGTGGGGAAAAGGTCCTCTCTCTGATATGTGACATCCACCTTGCGGAGGGAAAAGGCCCATTTATTGGCGATCCTCGTGCAGTCGCCAGACGGGCCGAGCAGTTTCTCATCTCTGAAGGTATCGCCGAAGCTGTAATGATGAGCGCGGAATTCGAGTTCTATGTCTTCTCTGAAGCCGACTACAGTAGCAAGGCTAGCGAGGCATTCTATACGCTCAGTCCAATGAACAAGCACACTGAGCGCTCTTTCTATCATATCTGTCCCCCCGAAGATCAACTATTTGCCCTACGCAATGAGATCTGTAGGCGACTGGAAAGAACAGGAGTATCTGTTAAGTACCATCATCACGAGGTAGGCCCTCTGGGGCAACTGGAAATGGAGTTGGGGTTTGACGGCCTGCTAAGAATGGCCGATACCACGCTTATTGTTAAGAACACCACTCGAAATGTAGCAGTGGAATTTGGATTGACCGCTACATTCATGCCCAAACCAATTCTTGGTGAAAATGGTAACGGTATGCATGTTCATCAGTATCTCGCAAACAAAGGAAGAAGCATTTTCGACAAGGATGGAGGGCTCTCCGAATTAGGCCTACTCTACATAGGGGGAATCCTTTCACATGGGCGTGGCTTGTTGGGACTAACTAATCCCTCAACAAACTCCTACTGTCGCCTTGTCCCTGGATATGAAGCACCGATTTCATTGGCCTTCGGCGAGGGAAATCGTTCCGCTGCAATTCGTATTCCTAGTTATGCAACACCACAGCAGCGAAGAATCGAGCTAAGAACAGTGGACGCTACATGTAATCCTTACCTTGCATATGCCGGCATGCTGATGGCCGGCATCGATGGGATCAAGAATAACTTAAATGCGGAGAAGCTTGGATTTGGACCCTATAACCAAGATCTTTATGATCTCTCAATCGAAGAGACAAGCAAGATAGAGCAAGTTCCTGCCAATCTTGCTGACACCCTGTCCGCCCTAGAAGAGGATCATGATTATCTTACGGTGGGCGGAGTATTCAGCGCCGAACAGATTGCTCACTGGGTCAACGCAAAGAGGGACGAACTGAGCCAGGTTCGCAGGCGTCCACATCCATACGAATTCTCACTTTACTACAATCTCTAGCCAGAGAATCTCCTGTAACAATGACTCACTCGTCAATTTACCCGACCGCGATAGCATCTGTTCCAAATGCCCCTTCACAACCCTCCTCTCGGCAATAGGGCGTGTACATTGTTGCTCGGGAATATAAGAAAGCGTAGAATAGAAAAATCGGAATGAAAGAATAGCGCGATTACCAAGCAGCTAAGCTAAGTAGAATAGAACTGCTTAGTCCGGCAAAAGGTAGAAGATCGTCCACCGAATAAGGATGGTGGAAGATAAGAAACTTTGATACTGTAGGAAAAGCAAACCTCCGCAAGGATGGGATTGCACGCGTCACTGGACAAGAACGTTACACAGTTGACATCAGCCTGCCCCACATGCTTCATGGACGCGTCCTTGCCAGCCCCTATGCTCATGCTCGCGTCAAACGCGTCGATGCAACCGCGGCTAAGGCGATGGGCGCAGTTGTGATTACATTTAATGACATCCCCAGCGTGCGCTACAACGAGCGTATCATCACCATTCCTTCGGCTCTGCACAAGGATCACTACGTACTTGCCGATAAGGTACGGAGGATGGGAGAGGCAGTTGCCGCCGTTGCCGCGGACACAGAAGAGCTTGCCGAAAAAGCGGCGCGTGCAATCAAGGTTGAGTACGACGTCTTACCTGTGCTCACCGACCCGATCGAAGCAATGAAACCAGGCGCTGCCCCAATCTACGACACAGTCCTGTGGGGCGAAAACGAGATCGAAATTGAGCGCAACATCGCCTGTGATCGGAGCATTGAACAAGGAGATGTTGACCGGGCGTTTGCGGAAGCAGACCTTGTTGTTGAGGGAACGTTCAATCTAAGCAAGGTCTATCACGCACAGATGGAGACGAAATCAGCCATCTGCCGCCCCGAGCCAAATGGTGGACTTACTGTATGGCCAACAACTCAGTCGATTCACAATGTGCGAATCCTACTTGGGCAAATCTTCGACATACCACTCTCTAAGGTAAACGTCAAGCGTGTGCCAATCGGCGGAACCTTCGGATCAAGCATCCAGATGAACCCGCCGATTCCGATCTGTGCTGCGCTGGCCCTAAAAGCACATCGGCCGGTCAAGCTAACATTGACGCGAGAGGAAGATGCACACGATCATACCCGTTACGGCGAGCAAATCCACCTACAATTGGCGGCAAAGAAGGATGGTACACTAACCGCCGCGAAGATGGAGGCGATCGTCGATATTGGAGCGCATAACATTCAAGCCTACTCGTTTCTAGGGGTCACTGTCGGTTGGCTCGTCTCCCTCTACAGAATCCCCAACATCCGCTACCATGGAATCGCTGTGTATACAAACAAAGCCCCTTCTTGCGCAATGCAGGGATTCGGCAATCCACAAGTGACATTCGCTACCGAATCGCTGATCGAGGAACTTGCCGAAAAGCTCGACATCGATTCGCTTGAGCTACGACTGAAGAACTACGTAGGAATGGGAGACACCTTCTGGGGACAGGGTCCACTCGTCCGCTCAATCGTTAACAGCGATGGAGTACCCGAACTCCTCCATAGAGGAGCAGAAGCCATTGGATGGAATGACCGCCCAAAATCTGGCTCAGGGACAGGTCGCTTCCGGTCTGGTATCGGATTGGGGCGAGGATTCCATACTTCTGGCGCCGGCGCGCCACAACCCGGAGACGTTATTGACTTCTCCGGAGCGATGGTCAAGCTGAACGTCGACGGTTCGGTAGATGTTATCACTGCCCTGATGGACCACGGCGGAGGAACGTTAGAGGCCCTCAACAGAATCGTGAGCGAGGCGCTTTGCGTGCCACTAGACAAGGTGAACATGGCCCCGGCCGAGACTTGCTCCACTGTCTACGATTGTGTCACTCACGCCACCCGCGGGGTATATGCCGGAGGTGGAGCGGCTCTCAAGGCTGCAACAGCGCTGCGTAAAGAAATCCTCACAACGGCGGCACACTACCTCAATATGCAAGCACACACACTTACCTTAAGACTCGATGAGGAGCTTGGGCAGGGTGTTGTCTATACTTCTTCGATACCGGATCGAACGATGACACTGTCAGAACTTGCGACTCGCTGCTGGAGTGAAAGCTGGAAGACGATTGCCGCAGTGGAGAGCTACAGACCACTCAACTGTCCTCCTGCTTATGTAACCGTCTTTGTGGAAGTCAAGGTCGACACATGGACCGGCCTAGTGCACACAGTAAAGGCAGTTATGGGAAGTGACTGTGGCACTGTGATCTGTCCAAAGCTGGCAATAGGTCAGCTAGAGGGTGGTCTCTCTAAGGGTATGGGCTACGCCCTATACGAGAGCAATGCTTGGAACACGGATGGACAGCTCGTCTCAGGCGGCTACTGGATCGATAGCAAGACCTCCGGAATCAGTGAGAGTCCGCGTATCGATGCTCTTGCTGCTAGCTTTGCGCATAGCTACGAGCCAAGTGGCCCATTTGGGGCGAAGGGGATTGGTGAAGCGGCGATGAATCCAGTTGCTGCAGCTTATGCCAATGCAATCCGCAACGCTATTGGCATTAGGTTCTATGAGCTGCCAATCACGCCGGAGAAGGTTCTCATCGCCTTGAAAAAGAAGGAACGTATGCATGAGCAAGAATAGATACAATATGACCAATACACACCTCCTCATGCACAGGTTCGACTACGTGCAGCCAGCAACGCTCAAAGAAGCGATTGGGAGCTTACAAGAGTTTGGTAAAGACGCCGAGGTGCTTGCCGGAGGTACCAATCTCCTCGTATGGATGAAGATGGAGCAGAGGGCGCCACGATGCGTTATCAATATCGCCAACCTGCCTGAACTCAAAGGGATGAATAATAAGGACGAGGTATTTTTGATCGGCGCTCTCACCACTGTTCGTCAGCTCAGCACCGCACCACAGATACAAGAGACTTACACCGCTCTTGCTGAAGCTTGTGCTTCCTTTGGCTCCACGCAAATCCAGATAATGGGAACGATCGGTGGGAACCTCTGTAATGGGTCCCCTGCCTCGGATACGGTTCCAGCGCTTGTAGCGTTCGATTCGAAAGTGGTGCTGGCTGGCCCACACGGAGAACGGGTCTTACCCATTGCTGAACTCCTGCTCGGGCCGGGGGAAGTCAAGCTAAGGGAAGGGGAAATCCTCACCGCTGTGCGGCTCCCTATTGCGAAACCAAATACGGGAAGTGCGTTTCTAAAATTGTCACGAGTGCGCGCCGATCTTGCCAAGATCAGCGTTGCCGCGGTGATTGTTCGTGACGAACAACGCGTTGTCGATTGCCGACTAGCGTATGGTTCAGTAGGGCCAACAGTTCTACGTGCTCCAGAGGCAGAAAAAATGCTAATTGGTAAGACGTTCGATGCCAAGCTCGCTCTTAGGGCGGGACGGGTCGCGTCCAAGGCGATCCTGCCAGTTGATGATGCACGTTCAAGCGCGTGGTACCGTCGCGAGGTTGCCACGCCTTTGACTCAGGACGCCTTATGTAAAGCATGGGAGCGGGCGGGCGAGTTGCGGGAAGCGAAGCCTGTTGAGACATCCTCACTATCTCACAAGGTACCCGTGTCATTCCGAGTGAATGCTAATGAGAACTACTCAATTACTATTCTCGTCAATGGAGTAAATCACCAGCTCGATGTGGCTCCAAACGAGTTGCTGCTCAATGTGTTACGAGAACGGTTGGAACTGACCGGGCCCAAGTACGGTTGCGGCATCGGCGAGTGCGGAGCGTGCACGGTGTGGCTCAACGGAGAGCCGGTCCTTGCCTGTTTAGTGCTCGCTGTTACCGCCGATGAGAGTGAAATCGTCACCGTTGAAGGTCTTGCCAGGCCAGACGGTGAACTTGATCCCTTACAGCAGACGTTCATCGATCACAACGCGTTCCAGTGTGGGTACTGTACGCCGGGGATGCTGATGATGAGCAAGAAACTCCTCGCAGAGATACCATCACCTACAGAAGATGAGATCCGAGACTACTTAAAGGGAAATCGTTGTCGTTGTACGGGGTATGCAAGTATCGTCCGTGCCGTAGAATCTTGCGCCGAGGGGACAAGAGAAGGAGGGTCGGATGCTGCCAGAGTTTGAGCTCTTGATGCCAAGAACTCTACCGGAGGCCCTTGAGATGATGGATGAGAGTTCTACAGTCATGCCACTTGCCGGTGGGACAAACCTTCTTGTCGACCTGCGTGGAAGACTCTCTCGTCCTCAGACGTTGATGAACATTGGTGGATTGGTTGAGTTGCGTGGCGTTCATGTGGAAGATGGTTATGCAGATGTGGGCAGTGCAGTAACAATCGCAGACCTAAAGCGCAATGTGCTCATCGCTAAGCACGGCCAAGCACTGCAACAGGCTGCGACAGTCTTTGCCAACCCACTGATTCGCAACCGTGCAACAATTGGAGGTAACCTTGCCTATGGTTCCCCAGCCGCGGATGCCGCGCCACCTCTCCTTGTCCTTGGTGCCAAGGTAGAATTGTTAAGTAAGGATACAAAACGCACCGTTCCACTGAAGGAATTCATCACCGGCGTGCGCAAGACGGTTCGTCACCCCAAAGAATTGATAACTGCTATTCGCTGGCCTATTCCACCCGAAGGGAGTGTCAGCGTGTTTCGCAAGCTCGGCTTACGTAAGGCGGACGCGATCTCCGTGCTAAGCATTGCCGTAATGCTACACCGCAAGGACACGGGGGATTGCGACCAAGTACGTATCGCGCTTGGAGCGGTTGCCCCCACGCCGATCCGCGTCGCCGCTGCCGAAGACTTCCTGGATGGGGGACCATTGACTCCAGAGGTCATCGCCCAGGCCGCGCAGCTGGCTTCGGAGGCAACGCAGGCTATTGGTGATATCCGTGGATCAGCAGCCTATAGGAAGCGGGTGATAACAGCGCTAGTAAGACGTCTGCTAACAAACCTAGCCAAAGGCACGAAGGAGAAGAAACACTAATGAAGGCAAAGGTTATCACTCTTAATATCAATGGTCGTCGGCATCAGGTGACACTGTTTCCTAATGTAACCTTGCTTGAAGCGCTGCGAAGCCTGAACTATACAGATGTTAAGAACGGATGTGAAAAGGGAGATTGCGGAGCCTGTGCTGTAGAGCTGAATGGGAAAGTCATCAATAGTTGCCTCGTCCTCGCCTGGCAAGCAGATGGTGCGCGGATCCTCACAAATGCTGGATTAGGAACAATGGAGAGCCCTCACTCGCTACAGGAAGCCTTTGCAGATGCAGGCGCTGTCCAGTGCGGGTACTGCACCTCAGGGATGATCATCGCAGCGAAGGCGCTGCTTGATGAGAACCCGAACCCTTCCGAGACTGAGATCCGCGAAGCGATCTCGGGAAACCTCTGCCGCTGCACCGGCTACGCTCAGATCATCAGTGCGATCAAGATGGCAGCGAAGAAGATGATGCAACAGAAGGCTCAAGAATGACGGCGAAGGGCAAAGCGCTACCCCAGCCAGCTCTTCCTCTCCTTCGCCAAGTCGGGAGACCATTGCGGCGCGTCGACGCGCTCGGCAAGGCAGTAGGCGCAACCGTCTACGCCGGTGATTTCACAATGCCAAACATGCTTCACGCCAAGGTCTTTCGCAGCAGTGAACCCTCAGCACATATCAAGCAGTTGAATGTGAACAAGGCACGGGCGCTTGCGGGCGTGGCCTGTGTGTTGACAGCAGATGACTTGCCAGACGGGAAACTAATCACCGACATGCCTGGCCAGACGGGACAGGAACGGCGCAAGGAGTCAGATGCGCCGGTGCTAGCCACACGCGGAGTACGATTCGTTGGTGAGCCTATCGCACTTGTCGCGGCGGAGACCCTTGCCATCGCAGAGCGAGCCATTGAACTGATCGAGATTGAATACGATGCGCTGCCAGGCGTCTTCGACCCACTCGAAGCGATGAAGCCAGGCGCGCCAATAATCCACGAGCCAGACAATATCGTCTCCAGCTGGAAGATCCGCAAGGGGAACGCGGAAGCGGGGTTGGCCTCGGCTGATCTGATCGTGGAGAACACCTTTCGCATGCCATTCCTTGATCACTCCTATATTGAACCAGAAGCCGGTGTAGCCTGGATGGATGATCAAGACGTGATCAACATCCGCGTCTGCACACAGGTGGTAGAACACTTCCGATCGATTGCTCAAGCCGTAGGGGTACCACACAACAAGGTACGCGTTCGAGGTACTATGATTGGAGGCGGATTTGGTGGTAAGGAGGACATTACCGTGGAGATCTTCCTGGCGCTCCTAACAAAAGAAACAGGGCGCCCTGTGCGGTTGGCGTACACGCGAGAGGAATCTATCCTCGCACATTCCAAGCGCCATCCGTTCATCATCACTCACCGCACCGGCGTGAAGAACAATGGCCGCATCACCGGCGCCAAGATCAACATGATCTCTGATTCAGGGGCTTACCCCTATCTCAGTCCCTACGTCCTTCTCTACGCTACTGTCACCTCATGCGGCCCTTATCGAATCGAAAACCTTACCGTTGATAGTGTCTCGGTTGCCACTAATAATCCTTTTGCCAGTGCATTTCGAGGCTTCGGAGGTGCGCAGGCTGCCGTAGCGTACGAGCAACAGATGGATGAGATGGCAAAAGCCTTAGCGATGGACCCGCTTGAGTTCCGCAAGATCAACTATCTGAAGACCGGTGACTCCAACGCTATCGGCCAGCAGATCAAGAGCGCGGTTTGGCTAGAGGAAGAAGCCACACAAGCGCTGGCAGCTCTGGGAAAGAAAGAGAACATTTCTGACGATGCAATCAAGATGGGCCAGGGTTTTGCCACCACGATGCAGAGCTATGGTCGGATCATGTGGTTCCATGATACCTCACGTTCCTGGGTTGGTATCGAGCAAGATGGCACAATCGTGGTGCGGTGTGGCGCACCCGACCTGGGCGCAGGTCAGGCAAACAGTCTGTGTCTGATCGCTGCCGAAGTGCTGGGGGTGTCACTCACAGACGTGACCTTCTACAACTCAGATTCGGCGGTCACACCACTGGCAGGCACAACAACTGCTACCAGGCAGCTCTACATGTCCGGCAATGCCACGCTCAAGGCGGCCAAGATGGTGCGGGAAGTGTTGCTCGATCGCGCGGCAGAGCATTTTAGGGAAAAGCCCAACAACCTGGATCTAGCTGAGAACAAGGTGTTCATCAAGAGCGATCCGCAGCAATGGCTTTCGCTAGCGGATCTGAGCAAGATGTGCGCCGCTGATGGGCTGAAGCTGCAACACCTAGCTCTGTTTGCGGCTCCATTCGCTGATAAGCTCAACCCCGAGAACCTCCAAGGAGACATCTTTCCAGACTTTACCTTCAGTGCGCACGCCATTGAGGTGGCGGTGGATACCAAGACCGGTGAGATTACAGTGCTCAAGTCCGTCGGATGCCATGATGTGGGTCGGGCATTCAATCCAATCGCCGTTGAGGGACAGATCCAAGGCGGAAGCGCCCAGGGAATCGGCTACGCTCTCATGGAAGAGGTACAAGTCAAGGATGGCGTAATCCGGACGCCTTCATTGTCCGAGTATCTGATCCCCACAGCAAAGGATCTTCCTACCACGAAGGCGATCATCCTAGAGTCGGGAACAGGCGTCGGTCCGTTCGGCGCCAAAGGGATTGGCGAGCCTGCGCTAACACCGGTTGCTCCAGCGGTGGCGAACGCTGTGGCAAACGCCATAGGCGTCCGCATCCACAACCTACCATTGACACCGGAGAGGGTCCTTGCCGCCCTTGATCACACCAAGAAAGGATGAGCAAATCGATGTAGTGAAGAGTATTAGGCGAGGAACAACACTGCAGGCAGATGGAGGAGTCAATTGCAAATTAAGGTACTGAGTGGCAATGAAGCCCTTGCCTATGGGGCGCTACAGGCCGGTGTAAAGGTAGTCACCGGTTATCCAGGTACCCCCTCCACCGGCGCGCTGACGAGCCTGTTGGCGATGGATCTTCCCGGTAGATATGTGGAGTGGAGTGTAAACGAGAAGGTTGCCTTTGAAATAGCCGCCGGAGCGGCATGGACCGGCCAACGAGCTCTGTGTACGATGAAGATGTCGGGGCTGAATGTAGCCTACGACTCGCTAATCTCTATCGCTTATTCCGGATGTAATGGTGGACTAGTGATCTACGTTGCCGACGATCCGGGCGCTAGCGCGGGGATGGCTGAGCAGGACACGCGTGGATTTGCCTTGATGTCGGACCTGCCAATGCTCGAACCAAGCTCGATAAGGGACACCTATCGGTTGACGCAGGTAGCTTTTGAGCTCTCGGAACGCGTAAAGACACCAGTCCTAATTAGGTTGGTTACCTCGATTGCCAATGCCAAGACAGCCCTACAGATAGCTGATCCGCTACCGCCTGCCGACCGCATACCAATCCTCGAGCGGAACATCGCCAAGTACACCAAAGCCGGCGCCGCTATCTGTATCACGCAACACCGGGATGTGATTGCCCGCCTCGAAAAGGCAAGCGAGGTCATACAGGAAATGGAGCTAAACTCTTTGCAATTAGCTGAAAACCCCGGCGGCCTTGGAATTGTGGCTGTTGGGGCAGCGGTGGCGTATCTGGAAGAGGCGTTTGACCTTGCTGTCGAGTATGGATTCGACAAGACAAAGGTCTCGATTTTGCGTACAGTGACAACAACTCCATTTCCAGCAGCAGATGTACAAAAGCTGTTTGCTCGCTGCAAGTCGATCCTTACCTTGGAAGAGTTAGAACCGCACCTTGAACGCGGTCTTCACATCGAAGCACATAGGACCGGATTCGCCGGCCTGATCATCGGCAAACTTGATGATGGGCCCTTAAGCCGCGTGGGGGAGTACGATGTTGATCATGTGCTACAAGGGCTCAATATAGCGCTCAGATTAGGCATCCCTGGGGATCGCTTCAAAGGGAATAGAGCAACAGAGACACTTGCGGCTCGACGTCCAATTACCGTCTGCGCCGGATGTCCCCACCGCGGAACCTATATGGCCATCAATCAAGCGATCCAGAATCTAGATCTTGACAAAGACGAGGTGATCATCACTGGCGACATCGGGTGTACAATCCTCGGAATGAACCCACCGTTTAACACGGTGTGGACGGAGGTCTCCATGGGAGCAAGTGTCAGTCTGGCACAAGGCTACGTTCATGGAGGGGTTAAGACACCGGTAATCGCTACTATTGGAGATTCAACGTTTTTCCACGCCGGGATTCCGGGATTGCTCAACGCGATTCAGCACCAGACTCCATTGACTCTTATCATCATGGACAACGGATGGACAAGCATGACGGGGATGCAGGTGAATCCAGGCACGGATCAGACATTCCAACGGACGGGGGGACGCCGAATCGACCTTGCGCGGGTGATTCCAGGACTCGGGGTAGACCAATTCTTTGTCATCGATCCATACGATCTAAAGGGAGCAACCTCCACCATCGAAGGATGTCTCACCCTTCCGGGGGTAAAGGTTGTCCTCTCCCGTCGCGAATGTGCCATCCAAGTAAGGCGGCAGGGCAAACGCACGGGAAATGTGCGCTTGATCTCCAAGAAGTGCGTACTGTGCAAACAGTGTGTCACCGCCACTGGATGTCCCGCCCTGTCAATTAAGCACGAATCCATCGTTATCGACGCCGCTCTATGTAACGGCTGCGGACTGTGTGCCGCGGTTTGCCCGACAGGAGCCCTCGAGAAGGAGGACGGAACATGAGCTACGACATCTACCTTGTTGGCGTTGGTGGTCAGGGTATTCTGACGCTTGCTGACCTGATTATGCGGGCAGCTGTTCACAAGGGGCATCCAGTCAGTTTCCTTCCCACGAAGGGAATGGCACAGCGTGGAGGGTTCGTAAAGGCCGAGTTACGATTGGGGCGAAGGGGAGTAGGACCACACATCCGAGAAGATGGGGCTCATCTTGTGATTGCCATGGAACGCTCTGAAGCGCTGAAGGGAGTACGGTACGCGCGGCCTGAAGGCGACTTCCTGCTATATGGTCACGCGTGGGAGCCAACCGCGGTGATGCTTGGAGAAGCTGCCTACCCATCGCTCGAATCGGTGCTGGAGGCCATCCGAGTTAGTAACGCTCGACTGATCTATCTCGATCCAAAAGAGCTTCCCAAAATCGACGGGGGATACGTAGCCGCGAACATCTTCGTGCTTGGAGCGGCATTTGGAAACACAAGATTGGACGAAGTGCTCAATGCCGACGAGATGACGGAGGTTGTTCGAGCACGGTGGCCGCGTAGAGCAAAGCACAATGTGGCTGCATTTGATGCCGGCTTGCGTGTTAGAGGGACGTCTTGAGCCTAAGAGAGCTCTTCTATCCTCGTGGAGTCGCGGTAATCGGTTCCACCTCCAAAGGGAAACTCGGCTACGAGTTGATCCGCAAGATTGTTAACGGGGGCTACAATAATGTTTGTGCGGTTAACCCTAAGGGCCAAGGCGCGCACGGAGTTCCTGGGTACGACGCAGTCTCTCACATCGATCGGTCCATTGATCTTGCTGTAATCGCCTCGCCTGCTCCGACAGTGGCAGACGTTCTTCAGGATTGTGGAAAAGCTGGCGTGAAGGCTGCTGTGATCATTACCGCAGGCTTCTCAGAGGTAGGGAACACCAAGGAAGAAGCACGGATTGCGGCTGTGGCAAAGCGATATGGAATCCGCTTGTGCGGACCAAACTGTGCTGGAATCATCAACACGAGATATCGCCTGTACCCAACACTGGAAACCCATCCTCCACAGGGCAATGTAGCGTTTGTAACTCAAAGCGGGGCTCTCGGGGGTGCCGTCCTTTCGTGGGCTGAAGAGCAGGGGCTAGGGTTCTCGAAGTTCGCAAGCTATGGGAATGGTGTTGATCTCAACGAGATCGATTTCCTTGACTATCTTGTCGACGATTCCGATACTAAGGTTGTTGCCCTATATATTGAAAGCGTTTCTGACGGCCGCGCGTTCGTGGTGGCCGCGCAACGTCTAGCTCGAGAAAAGCCACTTGTAGTGATCAAAGCGGGATGTAGCGTGTCCGGCCACCGGGCAACCTTGTCTCATACGGGATCGATGGCTGGATCGGACTCTGTGTACGATGCCGCCTTCCGCCACTGTGGCGCAATTCGTGTGGACACAATAGAGGAGATGTTCGACCTGTGTCGAGGGTTCGTTACGCTTCCCCCCGTAAAGGGACGACGTCTTGTCATCGTTACTAATTCCGGTGGTCCCGGGGTCCTCGCAGCGGACCGAGCTGAAGCAGTGGGGCTACGCCTCGATGAACCTACCCCAAGCCTACAAGCAAAGCTCTCCACCTTTCTTCCCTCGGTTTGTTCATTGGAGAACCCAATCGATCTCACTGTTGAGGGAACTGAGAGTGACTATCAGAAAACATTGCATGAAGCATTGGGAGAATATGACGCCGCACTAGCCATCAACGTCTGCACGCCTTATCTAGATGCTCTTCCTCTTGCGCGGGGAATCTGCGGCGCTGCTACCGCGGTCACAGAGCCCATTGCCGCAAACTTTATGGCCGGCAGAACGGTGGCTCTCAGTCTGCCTTATCTGAAAGAGCATGGCGTCCCCAACTTCGTTACTGGGGAACGGGCGGTGACGGTACTTTCACAGATGGCAACCTATGAGGAGTACAAAAGGAAGAATCGTCTGCTACCAAAGATTCCGGCAAGGATAGGGTCTCTCCTCAGTGATAGTGACGGCCCTCTGCTCGAGCCGGAAGGAATGACCTGGTTGCGTGAAAACGGGATCCCGGTTCCGGAATATCGGCTTGCTACATCTATGGATGATGCCGTGAGTGGAAGCCGCTCGATCGGCTATCCGGTGGTGATAAAGGTCGTGTCCCACGATATCATACACAAATCGGAGATTGGCGGTGTCATCACTGGCATTCGCACAGATGATGAAGTAGTCGCCGCATTTCACTCGATCGAACAGCGAACGGGTGAGCATGATTTCCAGGGGGTGATTATCTATCCAATGATCACCGATGCCATGGAGATCCTGATCGGGTTCTCACGGGATGCGCAGTTCGGCCCGGTGATTGCCTTTGGGGTGGGGGGAATCTATACCGAGATCCTTCGAGATATTTCACTCCGCATTGCCCCACTTGACTACGATGAGGCCAATGCAATGATGCGAGAGATTAAGGCCTTCCCTATCCTTGAAGGGACACGAGGACAGCCAACACGAGACCTAAGTGCCGTAGCAAAGATCTTAGTCAATTTTTCGCGCCTTCCCTTCCACTACCCTGAGATTGTAGAGGCCGACCTGAACCCTGTATTCGTGTTCTCAACGGGAGTCCTAGTTGGAGACGTGCGAGTGATACAAAAGAGGAGGAACTAATAGATGACCCATGTCAGACAACAGCGTGGCCTGAATGCCATCAAAGCATATGTGCCGGGTAAGCCCATTGATGAAGTGCAAAGGGAATACGGCCTCAAGGATGTAACTAAGCTGGCATCCAACGAAAACCCACTTGGCCCTTCGCCTAGGGCATTAGCTGCAATAAAGGAAAGGCTTTCTGATTTGAACCTTTATCCAGACGTACAGAGCCACAATCTGCTCAAGGCCCTTGCAGAGCACCTTGGGATTGAACCTGAACAGCTAACCGTGGGCAATGGGGCCGATGGGCTCATCATGCAGACTTGCCTGGCGTACTTGGATGAACAGAGTGAAGTAATCGTAAGTCAATCTTCATTTCCGGTCTATGATATCTACACCCACGTGATGAGAGCAGCGCTGGTTAAGATACCGCTGAGAAACTTTGGACTGGACCTCGAAGCCATGCTTCAAGCGATTAGCGATAAGACAAAGCTCATCTTTGTCTGCAACCCAAACAATCCTACCGGAACGATTGTCACCGCAGCTGAAGTAGAGGCTTTTATGGACAAGACGCCAAAGCACGTGCTTGTCATCTTCGATGAAGCCTATTACGAGCTGGTTGATTCTCCTGACTATCCGAATAGCCTGCGCTATATTCGAGACGGCCAAACTAACACAATGATCATGCGTACGTTCTCCAAGATTTATGGTCTGGCCGGTATCCGCTTGGGGTATGCCATCGCGGAGCCTGAAATTCTAGCGCCTCTCAATAGGGTGAAGGAGCCCTTTTCAGTCAACTTGCTCGCCCAAGCCGCGGGTGTTGCGGCTCTAGAAGACCAAGCATTTCTCGAGAAAACAGTGGCAACAAATCACGCGGGACGCATCTACCTATATAACGAATTTGAACGCCTGGGCCTGTCATATGTCACGAGCCACACTAACTTCGTTCTCGTCAAGATTGGGCCCCAAGCCACAGCAGTCCAGGAAATGTTGTTGGACAAGGGTGTTATCGTACGGCCCTGCGCGGACTATGATCTTCCTTTGTTTCTTCGCGTTACAGTTGGCAGCAAGGCCCAAAATGTCTGGTTCATTGAGGCCCTTGAGTCCACCCTCCAAGACCTAGAGCGACTCCACTCTGATTGAACTGCGGGCCACGGTTGCGTAAAGGTGCCTATTGCTAGACCACCAACGCACGCTACGGTGCCGTGTCTCATGAGATTGAGATAGCTAGTGCCAGTAGATCTGCGTTTTTACGACAGCACCCTCGGGGGAACTTTGGGAGACGTGTTGACAGGGGCAATTGGAGCCCTTGACAAAACCATGAGCCCCTTTGTAACATTCGCTCAAACTTAAATATTACGCAACGGAGAACAAGAAATATTTCCTTCTGTTGTTCATTGGCCGTTTCTGAGTCAAGTGGATCATCGTAACAAAGCAAGGAGGTTCTCTCTTTATGGAGGTTGCTGGAATAGGTGGGAAATACGAAGTCCTGTCAGATCAAGAAGTTGCACGTATTTACAGCACGCCGACAACTATTCTAGAAAGAATCAGGACTCAATTCGGGATTCCGCGACCAGCACATACTAATTAACGGAGGACATATGTTTTTGATCATCGGAGAACTCATCAATTCTTCACGTAGGGAGGTTGGCAAAGCAATAGACAACAAAGATGATCTCTCAATTCGTCGACTCGCTCGCGGTCAGGCAGAAGCGGGCGCGCAGATCATTGACATAAATGCCGGACAATCCATGGAGAACGAGGTAAGTGATCTCAAGTGGCTGATCGGGGTTGTGGAAGACGAGCTAGGCAGGGATGTGCGCTTGTCCATTGACACTTCCAATCCCGATGCAATGGAGGCTGGACTGAAAGCCTGTTCAACCGCGCCGGTGATAAACTCTATGAGCAACGAGAAGAAAAGCGTAAGATTTGTGGAACTTGCCGTGGAGAGCGGCGCCGAAGTGATCGGCCTTGCCATGGGAGAACACGGTATGCCTAAGACCGCGGAGGATCGCGTGGAGGAGACGCGCGCACTCCTAGAGAAGTGCGATCGAGCGGGCATCAGCCATGATCGCCTCTATGTGGATATGATCTGCATGTCTGTCGGAAGCGGCATTGAGCAAGGCACGCAGGCACTTCAAGGAGTCCGTCGAGTAAAGGAAGAGCTTGGGGTAAAGACTTTTGCGGCGGTGAGTAACGTCTCCTTTGGGTTGCCCAATCGCCACCTTCTTAACCGGACCTTCCTGGCGATGCTTATCGAGGCCGGACTGGACGGGGCGATCATGGACCCAACTGATTCAGGTATGATGAATACCGTATACGCATCACGCACGTTACTCGGACGCGATAACTACTGTATGCAATACATCAAACAACAAAAATGTAGAAGGAGGAAGTAGATGCTTGATAAGATCAAACAAGCAGTGCTGGCCGGAGAGATGGAAGGTATCGCTGAACTTACTAACCAAGCATTGGCAAAGGGTATTGAAGCGCGCGAGATACTCGATCAGGCATTGACCCCAGCGATGGATATCGTAGGCAAAGAATACGAAGATGGGGAACGCTACGTCCCCGAGATGCTCATCTCAGCCGCGACAATGAAAGGCGCTGTTACATTGCTCAAGCCACTGTTGGTTGAGGCCGGCGTGGAGGCGCGCGGCAAGTTCGTGATCGGTACTGTTGAGGGTGACCTGCACGATATTGGTAAGGATCTTGTAGCAATGATGATCGAAGGAGCAGGTTTTGAGGTCATAAACCTCGGGGCGGAAATAACGGCTGAGGAGTTCGTCAAAGCAGTGAAGGAACACAAGCCCAATATCGTTGGTATGTCTGCGCTGTTAACAACAACGATGATTCGCATGCCAGAGGTTATCGATGCACTCAAACAGGCTTCTCTTCGAGATCAGGTCAAAGTCATCATTGGTGGTGCACCAGTCACCCAAGGCTACGCTGATAAGATCGGCGCCGATGGTTACGCTCCGGATGCCGCCAGTGCAACCAAGCTGGCGAAAAGCCTTACCTGAACCAAGCCTGAAGTATGGTTCCTTGCCCAGATGAAGGCTCTGCAGTAGAATTTCTAGTAGTAGCCTGGTTAGAGAACTTCACATCAGCAGATATGCAACAAGTGACTAGTGTTTACCTTGGTTAACAGAGGGCAGATGGAGTATGGTTCAGGCCGCTCCAGCAGGGTTTCCTGCCACTAAGGCTTGATTTAGGAGAAACTCGTGATAAGAGATACGGCCCGGGCAAATAGCCATACACTTATTATTCTTCCTCAAGAGGATAAGCTAGAGGTAGAAGAAGGGGAGACTCTTTTTCGCTTCCTGGTGCGCCATGGCTACTCCATCCCCAGCTCCTGCGGGGGGATGGGAACCTGTGGCAAATGCCGTGTTTTGATCCACAAAGGACTGAAGCCTCCAACGGAGTCAGAAGAGGTTCACCTCTCTCGAGTAGAGTTGGATCAACGCTGGCGACTCTCCTGTCAACAAAGGGTAAATTGTGATATCGTCCTTGAAGTTCCCCAGATTGATGAGACCGTTCAAGCCAAGGAACTACTCAAGCAGGAGCTATATATCGCGCTTGACCCCGGAATGGAGAAGGTCTATCTGGAGTTACCTTCACCGGGTGAAGAAGACCAACGACCCGATACGCTCCGCATACAGGAAGGACTTGGTGTGGAGCGAATGGTTCTTCCTATCTCTGTGCTGCGTAGGGTTCCTCATGTCCTACGGGTCAAGAATTTCAGGGCGACCATCACCAAAGAAGAGAATAGAGCCCTAGACGTTGAGCCAGGAGATACTACTGGAGCACTCTACGGCCTAGCTATCGATATCGGTACGACAACGGTTGCCGGGTATCTGCTGGACCTTGGTAGTGGCCAAGAGATAGGTGTCCGCTCACAGATGAATCCCCAGACGAGCTTTGGCGCAGACGTGATTGCGCGCATCAGACACGTCCATGAACACGACCAGACCGGATTGAAAGAACTGCAACAAGCGGTAGTCTCAGGGATCGACAGAATGATCCACCAACTCTGTCAGACAGCTGCTATTGAGCCCGCCCACATCTACAAAGTTACTGTGGCTGGCAATCCCACAATGCTTCATCTGTTCACCGCCGTTGACCCCTCCCAGATTGATCATAGCCCCTACATTCCTGTACTGCGCGATGGAACCATCATTTCGGCAGAGGAGCTAGGGTTAGAGATCAATCCCGAAGGGCAGGTCTACATCATTCCGGCGATTTCCGGTTATGTAGGAGCAGATATCACAGCAGGTGTGCTATTCACCCGTCTTCATCAAAGCAGTAAGTTGAGCCTCTTCGTAGACATTGGGACCAATGCGGAGATTGTTCTGGGGAACAAAGAGAGAATGCTGGCTTGTTCCACTCCGGCGGGCCCGGCGTTCGAGGGAGCGCTGATCAAACATGGGATGAGCGCTACCCCAGGAGCCATTGCTCATGTCTTGCTCAGCGGCGATAGTGAAGTAGAACTTGAGGTCATTGGTAACAGTATTCCCAAAGGTATCTGCGGCTCAGGGCTCATTGACCTCATCGCAGAACTGCGGAAGGTTGAACTAATCGACGAACAGGGAAGGCTGTTAACCCAAGACGACCTCCACTACGCTAAGCGAGTTACACCAGATGAGCGAAATCAACCCCAATTCCTTGTAAGCGGTGGCGATAAGCCGATTTACATCACCCAACAAGATATTCGCGAACTGCAGCTCGCCAAAGGAGCAATCCGCTCTGGCGTGGATATCGTCCTGCGCGAGTGGGGTGCCGCCCCAGAGGATATAGATGCAGTTTACCTTGCCGGTGCTTTTGGCAATTATGTGCGAAGGGGGAGTGTCTTGCGCATTGGGATGCTACCTCCATTCCCTTTAGAAAAGCTCACGCCGGTGGGGAATGCTGCTGGTCAGGGAGCTAAGCTGTGCCTGCTTAACCAGGGAGAGTGGATTAAGGCTCAACAATTAGCAGAGCAGATACAATACTGTGAGCTTTCTTATTACAAAGGGTTTAGTGATACCTTCATAGAAAGCCTGTATTTCAAGGATATACGAAAAAGGAGAACCAATGGGTAAGATAATCGATGGAGAAGCAGCAGCAAGACAAGTTAGAGCAACACTTCAATCGGAGGTTCGAGAGCTTTCCTCCGCAGGAATCTCACCAAAATTGGCTGCCATACTGGCAACGGAGAACAAGGGAGCACATATCTATGCCAAGAGTCAAGCGCGCAGCTGCGCTGAGGTGGGTATTGAGTACCAGTTGGTCGAGGTTTCCCCAACGAGTGACCAGACATTCTTAACCGATACAGTGGAGCGGCTGAACCAGGATCCTACAGTACATGGGATTATCGTACAGTTGCCCTTACCAAAAGACGTGCGGACCCGGGTTTTGCAGGAACAAATCGCTTCATCCAAGGACGTAGAAGGGGTATCGGCAGCAAATCAAGGCGGAATCGTGTACGCGGCCCAGCCATTCTTCAAGAAACCGGCAGTAGACGAGCAAAGCTGCGAGGAGTGGCTAGAGCGTTCTTTAACATGGCCGCTCCCTATGCCCGCGCCGTGTACAGCGATTGGAATGATGCGCTTGATTCGATCGTTGGGCAAAGATCTCTATGGAATGGAAGCAGTGGTCGTAGGGCATTCCGAGATTGTGGGTAAGCCCATGGCGCTCTTACTGATGGCTCACTTTTGCACAACTACGGTCTGCCATATCGCGACACAAGACCTCGCTTCGCACACCAAAAGGGCCGATATTCTAGTGGTCGGCGTCGGTAAGCCGGGATTAATCACTGCAAACATGGTAAAGCCTGGGGCGATCGTGATCGACGCCGGGATCAACCGGATAAAAGTGCAAGACAAAGAAGGAAAAACCAAGACAAGGGTAACTGGAGACGTGGATTTCGACACCGTCAGGAATGTGGCCGGGTTTATCACCCCTGTACCTGGTGGGGTAGGTCCAATGACGACCGCGATGCTACTTGCCAACACGGTCAAATCGGCTGAGGCTTCAGTAAGAGGAGGTAGAGGTTGATAATCACGAAAGCAAAGCCATTCCCTGAGATCCTGCAGTCCCTAGAGAGGGACAAGGTCATCTTTCTTGTTGGCTGTTCTGAGTGCGCAACGGTCTGTAAGACAGGTGGGGAAGAAGAGGTAAAGGCAATGAGGGATCACCTAGAGGACGAAGGAAAAGTTGTCTCCGGCTGGGTAATCCTTGATCCTGGATGTAATCTCCTGGAAGCAAGAAAGGAGTTTCGCAAGACCAAGGAAGAGATCGCCCAGGCAGATTCTCTAGTTGTCATGTCCTGCGGTGGCGGCGCACAGATCGCGCAGGAGGTGAGCGGCAAGGTTGTTCACCCGACAAACAACACGCTCTTCTTGGGAACAGTAAAGCGATTCGGTCAGTTTCAGGAGTACTGCTCTATGTGCGGGGAGTGCATCCTGGACCTGACAGGCGGACTATGCCCGGTAACACGCTGCCCCAAGGGCCTGCTGAATGGACCCTGCGGCGGGGCAAAGGACGAAAAGTGTGAGGTGAACCCGGATAACGACTGTGTATGGATAGAGATTTACGATCGTCTAAAGGAAATCGGAAGGCTTAAGGAGTTTGTTGCTTCCTCGGTGCAGGTGCATGACTACTCGGTAAATACGAATCCATCGACACTAGTTCTGGAACGGGATGAAGCTAGGAGTGATAACAGATGACATCGTTACAACAGGCTCTCACAAGAGGAGAATTCGCAGTCACTGCTGAGGTCGCCCCTCCAAAGGGAACCGATACTGCGGAGATGATGGAGAACGCTGAGTTCTTACGCGGCAAGGTGCACGCCGTCAACGTTACTGACCAGCAGAGCTCGGTGATGCGACTGGGGTCGCTCGCCTCCTGCCGTCTTCTCAAAGAATCAGGGTTCGAACCGGTATTCCAGCTTGCAACGCGTGACCGCAACCGCATTGCCCTCCAATCCGATCTTCTGAGCTCTTATGCATTGGGCATTGAGAACGTCCTCTGCCTTACCGGGGATCACGTTACTTTGGGGGATCACCCGCAGGCAAAATCGGTGTTTGACCTCGATTCCGTCTCTCTCCTTATGGCTGCCAAGGGTTTGACGGCTGGGACAGATATGGCAGGAGAGAGTCTGGAGGGGGTTCCAACCTTTCATCTAGGAGCGGTGGTGACACCGGGGTATGAGCCGATGGAGCTTCAGCTCTTAAAGATGGAACGCAAGATAGAAGCCGGGGCGCAGTTCTTCCAGACGCAGGCTGTTTATGACCCGGAACTGTTCGGACGGTTCATGGAAGCAGCGAAGGCCCTTGGCGTTCCAGTGATGCTCGGGTTTGTGCTCTTGAAGTCGGTCGGCATGGCCCGTTACATGAACAAGAACGTAGCCGGAGTAAACGTTCCTGACTCGATCATCGACGAGATGAAGAAGACCGACGATAAGGTTGCTACAAGCATCAAGATCGCTGCCCGTATAATTCGGCAGACGCGGGAGATGTGTCAAGGGATACATCTGATGACCATGGGCTGGGAATGCCATGTGCCGGCAATTTTGCAGGAAGCTGGAATAAATATCTAGAGAGGTTCATCCCCCAAATTACAAGGAGGTTAGTGAATGAAATCAGATCTTCAAATCGCGCAAGAGGCGAAACTCAAGCCGATCACCCAAATTGCCCGGGAAGTGGGCATCAACGAAGAGGAATTGGAACCGTTCGGGATGTGGAAGGCCAAGGTCAAGCTAGATATCCTGGAGCGGCTCAAAGATCGGCCCGACGGAAAGTATATCGACGTCACCGCCATCACACCGACCCCCCTTGGAGAAGGTAAGTCCACGACCATGGTCGGCCTAGTCCAGGCTATGGGCTCACAGCTGCGCAAGAACGTGATATGCTGCATTCGGCAACCCAGCATGGGCCCCACTTTCAACATTAAGGGAGGTGCAGCCGGCGGAGGCTACTCGCAGGTCGTCCCGATGGAGGATTTCAACCTGCATCTCACCGGCGACATCCACGCGATCACTGTGTCGCACAACCTGGTCGCTGCCGCGCTCGACACGCGTCTGTACCATGAGAGCCGCCAGACCGACGAACAACTTGCCAAACGAGGCCTGAAACGTCTGGACATCGATCCGAACACCATCACTTGGCGACGCGTGGTCGACGTGTGTGACCGCACCCTGCGCGAGATCCAAGTCGGCTTCAATGACGACAAGCTAAAGGATGGCTCACCAAGCCCGGTATTCCCCCGGGCGACTGGCTTTGATATCACTGTGGCTTCAGAAATCATGGCTATTCTTGCATTGACCACGTCGTTTAAGGACATGCGCAAACGATTTGGCAAGATGATGGTAGGCCTCAACAAGAATGGCGAGCCGGTCAGCGTCGAGCAGCTGGGCGTGGCCGGTGCAGTGACGGTCCTGATGAAAGAAGCGCTAATGCCCAACCTCATGCAGACCCTGGAAGGGCAGCCCGCGTTCGTGCATGCAGGGCCGTTTGCCAACATTGCCCACGGCAACAGCTCCATCATCGCCGACAAGATAGCGATCAGGCTCGGTGACTACGTAGTTACAGAAAGCGGCTTTGGCGCGGACATCGGCATGGAGAAGTTCTTCGACATTAAATGCCGCACCTCCGGCCTGATCCCAAACGCGGTCGTGCTCGTGGCAACGGTGCGGGCACTCAAGATGCACGGCGGCGGCCCCACAGTCAGGCCCGGAATGCCACTGGATGAGGCCTACACCAAAGAAGATTTGCCGCTATTGGAGAAGGGCCTGTGCAATCTCGGCGTACACATCAATAATGCGCTCAAGTTCGGTATCCCCGTCGTGGTGGCTGTTAATGCCTTTCGGGATGACACCGAGGCCGAACTGGAGATGATCCGCGAATACGCT
>DAOVAR010000061.1 GCA_030670905.1 Candidatus Bipolaricaulota bacterium | reverse complement strand
AAGCGACCTCTTCGCGTTGCTCCTATCTCGCATTAGCAGCCTTACAAGTCTAGGCGAATCTCCACAAGCCACTTAACGCTCTTTAACTGTGTTCCTTTGGGAAACAACACAGAATCATCAAAAATAAAGCGCATGTGACCATCTTCCCTGGGGTCAAGGAAAACCCCGTCTTGCTTGAACGCGACGATGAATCGATCATCATGGGCGACAAGCGTCGAGTTCACCGACTGAGAATAGCCATCCCCAGCGACTAACGTAATAGTATAGCCATACTCGGCCAGGTCATCGTTAAAATCCGTGTCATCGTAGTAGATCCCTTGTTCTGGAGAGGGAGAGTTCTCATCATCGACATAAGCGATAAGTCGCCACAGAGGAAGCCCTGTATAAGTATGTGTCCCTCCTTCACCTGTAACAGCCACTGTAGAGGTGTGACACGGACAGCCAATGCCCGCCTCTAGCTCGGCGCGACTAAACGTTCGGGTGATGGCGCCCTGCAACAACAAAGAGTATTCTTCATAAGCTCCAAGAATATTGATTTCTTCAACCATTCTTGCGGAGAGAGAGCCGTCAAAACGCGGGTTATCCTCCCCAACCTTGACTACACGCAAGTATCCTGGGTCATACGGCATATAGACACCGTTTTCCTTGAACGCAAGAATCCATGTTCCAGTAGAACGATCGGCCAACAAATCAGCAGCGTAGTTCATCGAGTAACCATCGGATGCAATCACTCTAATTGTGGCATCTGGGGCGATGTCTCCAACTAAGCTACAGATAGGAACACCGGTATAGGTGGCTGTATGATCCCCTCCAATTGAGTCGACAAATGTGCCTGGAGCCGTGATCGTGTAAAGGGCCTCCAACTCAGCAATGCTGTATGTAGATACATCCTCTCCATTAACTACGGTGAGAATCTCTTCTGTGGAAGAGAAAGTATCCACCTTTGCTGTGGTTCGCGCTGGAAGAATTCCCCCATCGTAGTTGACAATCAGGTAGCCTACGTTCTTAACCAGGAACCCCGTCGTAGAAGGGGAGCCAGCGTAGTAGTGAGCAAGATCCTCCCCGAATGCCTGCAGCATATCCGCATTACCGAAGCGCTCATCATCCGGAAGAAAGACAAGCATCGGGGCATCTTCCCACTCCCCTGCGCCAGTCCCATCCATATCTACGGCAAGGATTGGGTCCCCGCTAACTACCCCCTTGTAGATTACCTCATAAGGGAGCTCCTTGTAGTAACCATCAATGGCAACAACCGCTAGCCGGTCCCCTTCGTTCATTCCTCCTACTTCCGCGAGCATCTCATTTATCCTTACGCCGGTATAAGCATGGGAATCCTTCCAGGCTTCCTGCCCCTCACCAAGGACCGGGCCTTGGTATGCCACGATCCCGCTCATTTGAGGATAGGAGTCAAGACTCATCTTGATCACTTGCTCTCCCTTCTGTACGATCACCGTTGGACCCGCCACTGCCAGGAATGAGCCTCCCAGCGCTATCGCCCCTGCCGCCACACAGGCAATGATTCTACGCTTCATAGCTATCATCCTCTTCACTTTGTATCGGAAACGCCTGTATCGCGGTTGCTTGAACCACAACGAAGACCCTCTCTTCCTTACGTACATCCATCTCCATAACCTTTCTTTGCGAGTGGAGTGTGTTAAGCTCAAATCCCTTACAGGAAAGAACCAGGTTTGCCACCTGCCCGAGCTGACGCACTTTCTTCACTTGGGCAGAAAACATATTCTCGGCGCTTCCCGCGACAGCGTGGGACTTCCTTCGATACACCATAACCATTTCTGGCGGAATTCTGATCACGAACTCCTCATCACTTATGAAGGTAAGAACAGCCAACTTCTCCCCACCCAACGCGACCAAACACAGTGCGCGATCTCTCGTCAATACCCGGACACGAAAAGCATTTTTCCCAACAAATGGCCAAGCCGCCGGCAGGTAAGAACAAGGATCATGAGGAGTCTTTCTCGATTTCAGCCTCTCAGACCACAGCAAGTGTTCCATCACCTCGCGAGAGGTTCCCGCGGCAACCAGTAGATCGGCCATATTCAGATGAAGAAGGTCTGCTAGAGCCCGTATCTTGCTCAATTCGGGGGCGGGGCGCCTCCCGTGTTCAATCTTAGAAAGACGCGTGAAGTCGATACCGGTCCTGGAAGCCAGCTCGCGCAGGCTTAGGCCGGCGTTATCCCTTGCCAAATGAATCACTTCTCCAAACTTGATCTTGCTCACAAGGAGATAATAAGCTTCTTGTTGACATATGTCAACAAGCATCGAAAACAACGTCCCAATCAGATAAAATAGGCAGTTATGCGCGGGAGGATCAATCCTACAAATCACGAAAAGCTACTATCGGCCCCAATAGGGCGATCTCTAATCACCCTGGCTGCCCCGATTATGCTCGCCAATCTATTCCAAACTACCTATAACCTAATCGATACCTTTTGGCTGGGAAAACTGGGCAAGGTAGCTGTAGCCGCTCCGGCCATCGCTTGGCCGCTCATCTTTCTTATGATCTCATTAGGATTAGGTTTCACCGTCGCCGGAACTGCTCTCGTTGCCCAAAATACGGGGGCACGGCGCTACGAAGAGGCTCACAAGACTGCCGGACAACTACTCATGCTCATGATGATTTCATCTATTGTCATTGCGGCTATCGGGGTAGTGGGAGCTCGGCCATTGATGTTACTAATGGGAGCGGGTCCGGATCTCATCGATGAGGCGACCGCCTACTTACAGGTTATCTACGGTGGGCTTCCTGCCCTGTTTGGAATATTTGTCTTTACCGCTTTGTTAAACGCAATCGGGGATACAATCACTCCAATGAAACTGATCGGCGCGTCGGTCGCTCTAAACCTGTTGCTCGATCCGGTACTTATTTTTGGTTGGGGGCCATTTCCAGCATGGGGAGTCACTGGCGCGGCAGTAGCTACGGTGATCTCCCGTGGGATTTTTTCCATCATTGGGATTGCCCTTCTGTTCTCGGGAAAGATGGGACTCCATATCCGCCCACATCACCTTGTATTGCATTGGAAGACGATAAAGGAAATCCTGCGAATAGGGGCTCCAGCTTCCTTGGGCCAATCAGGAACAGCAATCGGTTTTTCGATCATGACAGGAATCCTTGCCCGCTTTGGCACAGCCGTTATCGGGGCCTTCGGCATTGGCAACCGGATCATTTCGGTCGCAATTATGCCCGTGATGGGCCTTGGACAAGCAACCGCGACAATCGTAGCCCAGAACCTGGGGGCAGATAAGAAACAACGTGCCGAACACTGTGCGTGGATCGCGATGGGGACATCAACTGCCTTCTTAGTTGCCGCCGGTATAGCCGTGTACCTTCTGCGAACTTCTCTGATTCGCGTGTTCATCACCGATCCCGAAGTGGTCAGACTGGGAGAAAGAATGTTCTCGCTCATCGCCATAGCTTTCCCATTCATGGGAATACTACAGGTGATCATCGGTACCTACCAAGGGTCGGGACACACCATTTATTCAATGTTCTTCAGCCTGTTTAGGCTATGGGGACTGCGTATTCCGCTTGTCTACTTCCTTGGCTTCACGCTCGCGATGCGGGCTGACGGAATATGGTGGGCAATGGTTCTCTCTAACCTTGGAGCGACATTGGTTTCTATTGGTTTCTTCTTAACACGAAACTGGAAACACCGAGTGATTGAGGATCGGCCGACAGAGGCGGGGATAGCGGCCAAGTAGCCAGCGCCCTTGCAAAACCAAGCTACAGTCTCTATCCTGTTGCAAACAACAAGGGGAAGACAATGACAACTATTACAGTTGAGGAAGCGGCGCGGTTTATTGGAGAAGAGATCATCCTCCGTGGATGGGTGTACAACAAGCGCTCTAGCGGAAAGATCATCTTTCTACAGATTCGTGATGGAACGGGAGTAGTGCAGGGAGTCATTACGCAGTCCGATTCCCCTTCTCTATTTGTCACCGCTGACAAGTTATCTCGCGAATCGTCAGTTGTCGTAGAAGGAACGCTCCAGGCAGACAGCCGCGCGCCAGGCGGCTGCGAACTTAAGATTGAGCAGATCCAGATTATTCAACAGCCCAGCGAGCCATTTCCTATCGAGCTCAAGGCGCAATCACCGGGTTTTCTTATGGATCACCGGCATCTATGGATAAGAACCGGAAGACAAGTTCCTATCCTGCGTATCCGCGATTCTGTGTTTCGCGCTATTCGCGATTTCTTCCACGAACATGGGTTCATCGCTACTGAAGCACCTATCCTTACCGGGGCTTCGGTCGAAGGAACAACCACATTATTCGATATTGACTACTTCGGAACAAAGGCCTATCTAGCACAAAGCGGGCAGCTCTACTTGGAGGCAACAGCCATGGCGCTGGGCAAAGTCTACTGGATAGGCCCCGTATTTCGTGCAGAAAGGTCAAAAACACGTAAGCACCTGACCGAATTCTGGATGGCTGAGGCAGAGACCGCTTTCTACGATCATAATGATAATATGCGTCTACAGGAAGAGCTCGTAGCCTATATCGTGGAAACAGTCATTGATGAACGCGGACAGGAACTAGATTACCTAAAACGAGACACCGCCCTTCTGCGCGAGCAAGTCTCTCTTCCCTTCCCTCGTGTAACCTATGATGAAGCGATAACGATGTTGCAGGACAGCGGACACAAAATATCCTCCGGCGATGACTTCGGCGCCCCACAAGAAGCAGCCCTTGGAGATCGGTTCCGGAAACCTGTTTTCGTGGAGTATTTTCCAGCTTCCATGAAACCATTCTACATGAAGCACGTCCCTGAGAAGCCTTCACGCGTTCTGGCGGCGGATCTTATTGCCCCCGAGGGTTACGGAGAACTGATCGGCGGAAGTCAACGAGTAGACACATTGAACGAACTAGAAAAACAGCTGGACGAGAAGAAACTCCCTCGTGAGGCCTACGAGTGGTATCTTGATCTGCGTCGTTATGGCTCGGTTCCCCACTCAGGTTTCGGGTTAGGAATAGCGCGTACTATTGCCTGGATCTGTGGCATCCATCATATCCGAGAGGCAATCCCATTTGCCCGCCAGATCAACCGGCTGTATCCGTAGTTTGAAGGCAGTACTCAGTAGTCAGTTGTCAGTTTTCAGTCGTCAGTCACCAGCTAGTAGTTCCCACTTCTTTGTCTTTCATGGTCTTTCGGCTTTCGCTGCTTGACAGGGACAAGTTTGGCAATTATACTCTCGGCTTTGGTGGCTGAAGAAATGACAATGATAAGCGCTGCTTCACGCTTATCATCTTTATTTGCCTCGATCTTCAAAGATCGAGGCAATCATCACCTAACAACGAGGGGAGCCTGAGCCGTAACATGACAGATTATATCAGGCTAGTCCGTGACAGGGTGTCGACCGACTTCGGGTTTACAGCCCGACAAGTGTAG
>DAOVAR010000040.1 GCA_030670905.1 Candidatus Bipolaricaulota bacterium | reverse complement strand
CAAGGATCCCAATCCGCGTTGGCGCTAACTCAGGCTCGATAGCCAGAGACTTTCTTGATTCACGTGGACATGTGACTGCTTCCGGAATGGTGAAAAGTGTTGTCAACCAGGTCCACCTACTGGAAAGTTTGAATTTTTCAGACATTGTAATCTCTGTCAAAGGGACCGATGTGTTAATGACAATCGACGCGAATCGAGAGATTGCGAAAGAGGTTAACTACCCTCTCCATGTTGGGATTACAGAGGCGGGTGGGCCGCGGGAAGGCTCAATCCGTTCAGCGGTCGGTCTGGGGATTCTTCTTGCCGAGGGATTGGGAGATACGCTTCGTGTTTCCCTTACCGGTGACCCAGTAGAAGAGGTGCGCGCTGCCTATGAGATTCTAAGGTCACTCAACTTGAGAAACAGGGGAATCACCTATCGCATCTGTCCTACGTGTGGGCGAACCAAGATAGATCTAGCCACTATTGCCGACCAAGTACAGCAAGCGCTTGCAGACGTTGTTGAACCGTTGACAATCGCCCTAATGGGGTGTGTCGTAAATGGCATTGGTGAAGTCCAAGAGGTAGATATCGGGGTTGTTGGTGGCGATGCGAATGGTACGATCTACGTAAGAGGAGAGATCATAAAGCGTACGGTCCCCGAGCAGAACCTGGCTCAAGAGATTGTTGCCACCTCGCGAGAGTTCCTTGAGAAGTCAAGGGAGTCATGATGAGCAACGAGACTCAAGTTAAGACCTATTCGCCTCTTTCTTCCCCCGGAAAGCCACTTGGTCTTGAATCGGCGATTGATCACGCGATCTCGTACCTTGCGGAGATTCAAGATGAGCACGGATACTGGTGGGGAGAGCTAGAGTCAAACGTAACGATCACCGCCGAACACCTCTTCTTGACTCACATCATGGGTACTGCTAGCGATAAGGAATGGAGAAAGATCGCCAATTATCTGCTTGGACAGCAACGCGCTGATGGAACATGGGCAATCTGGCACGAAGGGGCAGGGGATCTCTCTACAACGATTGAGGCTTATCTTGCGCTGAAATTGGCCGGGATATCATCGGACCGGCCAGAGATGGTGAAGGCGCGCGAATTCATTCTCACTAATGGAGGGGTTGAAAGATCGCGTGTCTTTACCAAGATCTGGTTGGCGATACTTGGCGAATGGAACTGGCGTAATACACCCATGATACCACCAGAACTGATCCTTCTTCCTAGCTGGTTTCCGATCAATGTCTATGCGTTCGCGTGTTGGGCGAGAGGGACGATCATCCCGATGACGATAATCCAGACCCTGCGTCCAGTATTTCCTTTGCCTAAATGGGCTCATATCGGTGAGGTGTTCGTAGGCAATAAAGGGGATACGGATCTATCCTTTTCGTCATCCAGGGGTTCATCATGGTCAAGGTTATTCCGTATCTTGGACAGCGCTCTGCGGATATACGATCGATTCCCCCTAAAACCGTTTCGTGGACACGCGATTAGAAAAGCAGAGCGATGGATTGTGCAAAGACAAGAAGAAGACGGTTCTTGGGGAGGGATTCAGCCTCCGTGGGTCTATTCCCTAATTGCTCTTAAGGCGTTGGGTTATCCGCTTGATCACCCGGTTATGAAAAAAGGGCTGGGGGGATTCTACGGAAGAGAAGGCTTTGCAATTGAAACCGAGGAAACATTTCATTTGCAGTCCTGCCTTTCACCCGTTTGGGACACTGCCTTAGCAATGGTTGCCCTGGAGGATGCTGGCGTTCCCGGCGACCACCCAATGCTCGTCAATGCGGGAAACTGGCTATTAAATGAGCAGATCTTCATCGGAGGAGACTGGCAGGTACATTGCAGTGGTAGGCCTGGAGGTTGGGCATTTGAGTTTGCAAATGATCTTTACCCCGATACCGATGATTCAGCGGTGGTCTTAATTGCCTTGATGGGAGTACTGCTTGACGAAAAGCGGAAGGAACACGCGCTCAGACGTGGCCTGGAATGGCTGCTGGCAATGCAGAGCGCCAACGGTGGTTGGGGTTCCTTTGACCGGAACAATACGCGGGCCTTATTGCGTGAGATCCCATTTGCCGACTTTGGCGAAATGATTGATCCCCCGTCGGTCGATGTTAGTGCTCATATTGTTGAGTACTTAGCAAAAGCGGGTTACAGAAGAGGCTTTCCTCCATTGGATCGCGCAATTAGCTACATTAAGCGAGAACAGGAAGAAGACGGGGCATGGTTTGGGCGCTGGGGGGTAAACCTTACCTATGGTATTAGCTGCGTCCTGCCAGCGTTTGCCGCTGTGGGAGAAGAAATGAATTCTCGGTGCGTGAAAAGAACAATTGATTGGCTGGTTGATCATCAGAATGAAGATGGGGGTTGGGGAGAACGAGTCGAGGGTTATCTAGGCGAACAGTGGCGCGGAAAGGGCCCATCGACTGCTTCACAAACAGCATGGGCCTTGTTAGGGCTGCTTGCAGCTGGTCAGGTAGGTCATTGCGCAACCCACAGAGGAATCAACTATCTCATTAGCACACAACAAGAACAAGGAAATTGGGATGAGCCGTACTTCACGGGTACAGGTTTTCCTGGAGATTTCATGATCAACTATCACCTGTATCGCGACTATTTTCCTCTCATGGCACTCTCCCGTTACCGAACTGCGGTGGGTGATAAGACATGAAGGTAGTGAAATCAGATGTCCTTGGCTTCTGCTTCGGGGTACGAAGAGCGGTAGAAACGATCGAAAACGAACTCAAGGATAATGGCCCTCTGTGCACCCTTGGGGCAATCGTTCACAACACACATGTGGTCAGTGGTTTGTCAGATGAAGGAGGACAGTTAGTGTATAGCCTGGATGAGGTTCCTGAGAACGGAGCCGTAGCGATTACCGCGCACGGAGCAGGTGAAGAGATCTACAAAGAGATTAAACGTCGAAACCTGCGACTAATAGATACTACATGTCCGATCGTACGTCGCGCGCAGGAAACGGTTGCCACTATGGTTAAGGATGGATTCTTTGTCCTCTTGTACGGCGAGAAAGATCATCCGGAGGTGAAAGGAATTCTCTCTTGGACGCGCGGGAAAGGGGAAGCCACCATGTCGTCGGATGTTGCTGTTCCCAGCGAAGCAAAAAGGATCGCTGTCATTTCTCAGACGACGAAAAAGCGGGAACTGTTTGCCGAGTTTGCTCAACAGATTACGGGACAATACGCAAGCAAGCTTGAAGAGATCCGCATTATTGACACGACATGCCCAGAGACCGGTAGAAGATACCAGGCGGCGCGGGAATTGGCTCATCAGGTAGAGGCGCTTTTTGTGGTAGGAAGCCATTCTTCGGCTAATACACGTAAGCTTGCTGAAACGTGCCGTGAAACAAAGATACCGACTTATCACATCGATTCAGCGTACGAAGTTAGGGGAGAGTGGCTTGCCGGGGTAAGTCGAGTTGGCGTGACTGCGGGAGCATCTACTCCAGATTACATAATTGACGAAGTTGTTTCTCAGTTGGAAGACCCTACTGAAAGGGAAAAAGGGTCGAGAGGGGGTAAAGGATGTTGAAAAGTGCCAAAGCAACAACACCTACACATATCACGGAGGGGTCCGAAATAAGACTTTATCGCAAGGTTATCAAGCGACGAGCAAGCGCGGCGGCGGATTTCATTGACATTACAGCAGAAGTGAAGGAGTTTCTCGAAGAAACTGGTATTTCTGAGGGGTCAGTATTGGTCTTCTCTCGACATACTACAGCGGGAATTGCAATCAACGAACATGAGCCGCTTCTCCTTCGCGACATGGCCTATTTTCTGGATAAGCAAGCGCCCAAGAGCGTTGATTATAAGCACAACGATTTCGTCGTCCGCACAGCAAACATGACCGCAGATGAGTGTCCCAATGGACATGCTCACTGCCAGCATCTTATGCTCAACTCTAGTGAAACAATACCAGTCGCCGCCAGGCAGCTCATGCTGGGACAATGGCAGCGGATATTCCTTATTGAGCTCGACCGCCCACGGGACCGTGAGGTTGTCATACAAGTCCAGGGATGGTAGTGGATCACCTAAAAAAGCTCATCACTCTTCCGGCGACTCCTCCGTCATTTGCCAAGGCACAGCAAATATGCGCGGAGCTTGCCGGTTCTCACTATGAGAATTTCACGCTTGTTTCTTATCTTGTTCCTCACAAGATGCGCAGTCACATTGTTGCCCTTTATGCTTTCTGTCGTGTGGTTGATGATATCGGCGATGAAGCTCCAGGGAACCGACTTGCCTTACTAGACCGATTTGGCGAGGAATTGCGGAACGCTTATCGTGGAGCCCCTCGTCATCCGGTAATGGTCGCGCTACAAAAGACAATCGAGCAATTCAATCTCCCCGAAGAGCTTTTTTGCAGGTTGATTGAAGCAAACAGGATCGATCAACAAAAAACACGGTACCTAACGTTTAGCGAATTGCTGGACTATTGCGATCATTCAGCAAACCCAGTGGGAAGACTCTTTCTCATGATCTTCGGTTATCAGAACGAGAAGCTTTTTTCTCTCTCAGACAGCACCTGTACTGGCCTGCAACTAACAAACTTCTGGCAGGATCTACGGCGGGATTTTGACATGGGGAGAGTATATCTCCCCCAGCAGGATATGGAGCGCTTTGGCGTAACAGAGGAAGATCTTTCTAGGAATGTAGCCAATGATTCACTCAGAGAGTTGCTCCATTTTCAGGTGGAGCGAGCACGAGACTATCTTGCTTCTGGTCTTCCATTGATTGACCACGTGCGTGGACATCTGAGGGTAGATATTGCCTTGTTCTCCCGTGGAGGACTGGCAATTCTGGATAAGATTGAACGCGCGGGATACGATACATTACAAATGCGCCCTACATTGAGTAAGCAACAGAAGATAAGGCTATTTGTATTGACACTTTTTCCCTGGCGATGGAAGCGATGGATAGGCAATTAACATCCCGTTACAAGGATTGCGCGAAGCTTACCCGCCGTGAGGCAAAGAATTTCTACTTTGCCTTCATCACTCTCCCCAAGCGAAAGAGGTATGCTATCTACGCTGTCTACGCGTTCTGCCGCGAGGCGGATGATATCGCTGATGGAAGCGCGCCCCTTCCGCGGAAGAGAACTGCACTCAAACAGCTGCGTCATCGGCTTGGAGAAGCGGCATCGGGAAACCCGCAGACACGACTGGATGCCGCCCTTTCTGATGCGATGGACCACTATCAGATTGCCCCGAGCGATCTTGTCAAGGTTATCGATGGAGTAGAGATGGACCTAAAGATAACATACTACCAAACCTTTGATGATCTGAAACGCTATTGTCACTGTGTCGCCGCGGCAGTAGGGTTAAGTGTACTTCCTGTTCTTTCCTATCATCATGGGATCACTGCTTCTTCAGGGGTACGGAAAGAAGCAATCGCGCTTGGGTTGGGAATGCAGCTTGTAAACATTATTCGTGATGTGGATGAAGATATTAGACGCGGGCGCTGCTACATTCCTATAGAAGACCTCAACCGATTTGGCGTAAGCAAAGAAGATCTACAGCAGGGCAAGCTAGGCAAGTGTACGCAAGAGCTCCTTTCTTTCGAAATCGCGAGGGCAAGAAGCTACATGCGTGCCGGAGAGAAGTTGCTTAAATACTTACCGCGTCGCTCCCGCGGTTGTCCAGCGCTCCTTATTGGAATCTATTCCCGCATCCTCGACCGGATCGAACAGCGAAGCTACGACGTGTTCTCCGGCCGTATTTCCCTGACAACCCGCGAGAAGCTTTTCCTCGCCCTGCGTACACTGATGCAAGGTCATTCATGAACAGAGTGGTGATCATTGGTGGTGGCATGGCTGGCGTTACCGCTGCCTGTTCACTGGCAACACAAGGAATGCGTGCTCTCGTATTTGAGCGCGCGCCACGTTTAGGAGGACAAGCCGGTTCATTCTACCATCGGGGCATGAATGAATGGGTAGATTATGGACAGCATGTGCTGATGCGCTCCTGTACAAGGACGATCGAGTTTTTGTCTCAAGTGGGGGCGGCGGATGGCGTCTGTTTCCAAAAACGGCTAAGGATTCCACTTATTTACGGCTCGCGGAAATCTGTTATCACATCGATGCCGCTTCCTGGGCCGTTGCATCTCCTCCCAAACTTGTTGCGCTATCGCCACTTACCGCTCCCGCAACGACTTTCGATTATTCGGGGAGTACTGCCACTTCTTCTACGCAGGATTCCAGAGAATGCTACTTTCGCCGATTGGCTTTCCAAGCATGGGCAGCTGCCTAGAGCAGTGACAGCAGTGTGGGATCCAATATGCGTTGCCACACTCAATGAGCATGCTCGAGTAGTAAGCGCTAGCGCTGCTGGGGCCGTGTTTAAGAAAGGCTTTCTCACCTCTCATGGCGCGGATCTCGGCTTGTTTACTGTCTCCCTATTTCACATCTTTGAACGAGCAAGAAGTTTTCTGCGCGATCATGGAGGCAAGGTTCAGGCAAGCTCGCTGGTAACAAGAATTCTCGTTAAGCGCGGAAGAGTGACCGGAATAGAGCTTGACTCAGGCAAGAGAATCGAAACAGGATCTGTCATTGCTGCTATTCCGCCACACAATCTGCACTCGCTTCTTCCTGGGGTAGTAGCAAAAGATGAGTACTTCGCCGCAATGAGCAACATTCCTTTCTCTCCGATTGTTAACCTACACCTATGGTTCGATCGCCCGGTAATGGAAGAACGATTTGTTATCGCCATTGATTCCCCATTGCAGGCCGTCTTCAATCTGACGGAAATTCACAAGGAAGGACCACAAGCAAGCCATCTGGTTATCTCACAAAGCGCTGCCAATGAATGGATCGGCAAAACCACAGACGAGATTAAACAAGAGCTCATCGTGGCGCTATCAGAACAGTTGCCCGCAGTAACCCGGGCTCGTGTCTTAGCGGCTCTGGTAATCAAGCATAGGAAGGCAACAATTCGATTGGCTCCTGGTATAGAAGCGCTACGGCCACAGTCAATTACCCCAATTGATGGGCTTCTGTTGGCTGGTGATTACACGGCAACCGGATGGCCCTCTACGCTTGAAGGCGCAGTACGATCGGGGCTAACCGCCGCTAGAAATGTGATGTAGTCGCTTTATTCTCGCCAAATGCTCCGGGAAGCCTTGTGGTCTCTTCTTCAACGACCTCCCCAAGGGGTCGTCTATCTGCGAACTACCCAGTAGTACATTGAATGTGGTATGCACAGAAGCCGCAACTACTTCCAGATTGTATCCACCTTCCAGGGCGAGGATCAGGCGACCATCGCATAGTTCAGTGGCCAACTCCTTAAGCACTGTTACCATCTGCGCGAAACCTGGGATGCTTACCTGCATCATTGCCAGTGTGTCTGCCCAATGAGGATCGAAGCCCGCGGAGACAAGGATAAGTTGAGGACGAAATCTGAGAGCAACAGGGACCAGGACCTCGTTGAACGCCTTCAGGTACTGTTCATCGCCCCAGCCAGCGGTCATAGGGAAATTGACAGTTGTTCCTTCTCCTTCTCCCGATCCGATTTCGTCAATCCCACCTGTTCCAGGATAGAAAGGATGCTGATGAGTAGAGAAATATAGGACGTTCGGATTTGTGTAGAAGGCCTCTTCGGTTCCATTTCCGTGGTGAACATCGAAGTCGACAATCAGGACACGACCGATACCGAGATTCCTTAAGGCAAAGTTGGCGGCGATAGCCACATTGTTGAAAATACAAAAACCCATCGCGTGACTGGCGGTAGCGTGATGCCCAGGTGGTCTTATTAACGCGAAGGCATTGTTCACCTCTCCCTTAATCACAGATTCTACGGCGACTAGTAGACCTCCGGCGGCATACAAAGCTGCTTTGTAAGACTGCTCCGACATTGACGTATCAGGATCCAGCTGCCCTCCTCCCTGTTCCGCCACATCCTTGACGCGAGCAATGTATTCCGCGGTATGTACCGTTTGCAGTTCTTCGGCCAGGGCGGCGCGGGCTGAAAGCATAGTCAACTCATCTAGAACCTTGGTTCTTTCTAGGTGAGACATTATGATCACCAGCCGGCGGCAGTTCTCCGGATGGTTTCCGGTATCGTGTTGCAGATAAATCGGATCGTAAACCATTCCTGTTGACATGTAGCTAGGCCTTCAGAGAAGAGGGCAGGCTACTTCTTGGGCGGAATATCCCCCCAATAAAATGGCCTGCTTTCTCCTATTCAGAGTAGTAGTAATGTGATATCTGGTCTACGTTAAGTAATAAATAATCGGCATTGAAGTACTCAGCAGCAGCAATGAGAGGTACGGTTGCTCTTATGTCAACTATCCCCCACATGGAATCTGCCATTCCAAGTATGTCCAGTGAGTCATAGTAATATGTTTCATGCGGCTCAAGAACAACATCGATCTGCTCCTGGGGAGAACCAAAGCAATCGTAGATGAAAATTGTTGCTGCCGCGGGGGAATTGCTGGGGTTTAAAATGACAACACCTGTAGTTTGATCGGCTGTATTGGAGTAATTTAGTCCGTACCAGTAGTAGGTATATCCCGGATCATCAGGGACCGGGTCAAGAATGTTATCCGAAGAGTGCCACTGATCATCGATGAATGTTTCTACTCCAATTGTGAGAAGTCCGCGTGTTTCAATGAGGACAAGCCCCCATGTTGAGCTTCCGATAGCGACAAGATCGCTCAGGGGCTGATAGTTTGACTCAAAGGCAACTATATCATCGGAGACTGCTTCCAGGAGCGTGCCGTAAGCATCGTACACCTTGATTGTGTAGAAGGTATCTGAGCCACCCGAGTTCATTATCACTAGCGCGGTGTCTTGTTCCTGCGTACAAGCATAGTACAGGGCATAGCTGCTAGAAAAAGCGATAACCCCAATACCGCTACTAAGCAGTATGATAAGCATGATTGCCAACAATCCTCGTTTCATGTTCTCCTCCTTCATTGCTAATTGATTTCAGGGTACAACTACCTACAGAAAGTATATCTCTTTTTCGGTGAAAGGAGAAGTGGAAGACAAAGCTGGAAGACAGTGGGTGGTAAGTGGTGGGTGGAAGAACAGTGATGGGTGATGGGTAACGGGTGAAAGACTAGGAAGAGAGAAATACAGTTGAATGGTTGATTGGGAACAAGGGATTTGTATGTGCAGATCACATGACCCAATGTAGGGGCAACCCTTGTGGTTGCCCTCGTATTGACCGGTACGACATCGTGGTCCGACGCCCCCACAATCGATCCATCATCGGACAACACGACATCATGGGCAGGCACGACAGCATGGGCAGGCACAAGGCCTGCCCCTAC
>DAOVAR010000068.1 GCA_030670905.1 Candidatus Bipolaricaulota bacterium | reverse complement strand
CACATCATAGTAATCAAGAACCGTAGCGAATGCCGCCACAAGGCAGCCGGCCGCAGCTATTCGATCCGGGCACCCATCGGTCCCCATCTGCGAGTCGCCCCAGTATCCGGAAGGGTCTCTGTAAGCTTGACTGAAGTTTCTGGACAGAGAGATAGTCTGTGAAAATCCCCATACAAAGGATAAACACAGTACAGCAAGCAAGAGAGTCAAGATCACGGGAAGAGCGACAGCTGATTGCCAACCCCGAACAGATCGTTGATCTCTATCTGGGGCGTTCATCTATTCAACGGGGTCAAACTCGTTCACGCTTTCTGATTGCTTCCGCGGCAATCAAGCCGGTAACAGCAGAGTACACAATACCTCGACAGTGCCCAGAAGCATCGCCAGCAACAAAAAAACCAGGGATTCTTGTTTCCATCGATCTATTCACCGAGTACTGTGTATCATAGAATTTTATTTCCGGAGCATACAACAACGTATTATCCGCCGCGAGCCCAGGGATGATATTGTCCAATTGGTCTAGTCCTTCCAGGATATTCTCCACGATACGAGCAGGAAGGGCCATAGAAATATCACCCGGGGTAACATCCGTTAGGGTGGGAACGATCGTAGCCCGCTGCAATCTCTCTTGCGTGGAACGGCGACCATTCTTCAGATCCTTCAACCGTTGGATAATCGGCTTTCCTCCTCCAATGGTCGTTGCCAGCTTAGCGATCGCGCGGCCGTATTCGGTGGTATCCTCTACCGGATCGGTCAGATCAACATGGGAAAGAAGTGCAAAGTTCGTGTTCTCTGTCTCTCCCTCATTCTCAGCGTGACCATTTACCAGCACAAATTCCTTGTACGTCTCCTTGACCACAAACCCACGCGGATTTGTACAAAAGGTGCGCACCATGTCGTCATGGGTAGCCGTGCGAACACGCAACTTGGCATCGTACATGACCTCTTCAATTGTTGAATAGATCTCTGCCGGAAACTCAACCCGCACACCAACATCAATGGGTCCGTATTCAGTGGCGATCCCCAATCTGTTGGCCTCCTCTCGTAGCCAGTAGGCTCCAGCACGGCCCGGAGACGCAATCAGATAGCGCGCCTCTATATCCCCATTTCCACGTAAGATGAAGACATCATTCTTCACTTCAACGCGAGTTACTTTGTTATCGAGCGAAAAGGAGATTTCGTTATCTAGAAGGTAACGATAGAACAGATCGACCATCTGCCGTACACATGTAGTTCCCATGTGTCGCTGCCTACCGCTAATGAACTCAATGCCATAACGACTGGCCCTTCTCCTTACATCGGCCAGTGCTTTCTCATCTGCCCCAGAGTACTTCTCTGGCGCGCCGAAACGAGTAAAGACAGCATCTACTTGATCGATATAATGTTGAATCTCCGCTTCATTACGCCCAAGGTCTGCGGGGTCCCCGCCGATCTTTGGAGTCAGGTTCAGCTTTCCATCGGAAAACGCGCCAGCGCCACCAACCCCAAAGCTGATACTCGTCCGAGTCTCGGGATCAGAACCACGATCAACCACAACAATCTTGAGGCCGCTACCTACGAAACACTTAGCCGCAAATAGGCCAGCCGGACCTGCTCCAAGAATCGCTACGTCTACCTTGTTCACAGTAACAGCTCCCGCAGTTCAGTTATTTCCGTTATCTCAGCATCGGGACGTACTTCCTGTGTATTGCGTTCATTCTCTCGATTCACCCAGACAGAGCACATCTCTGCTCCTTTGGCGCCAACTATGTCCATTGCATGCGAGTCCCCTACATAGAGGGTCTCTCGAGGAGAGGTGCCTAGTCGAGCAAGGAGAACATCAAATATGTGCCGATCGGGCTTGTGAACACCTTCATCTCCGGAAACTACAACCACATCAAATAGTGGAGCAATCCCCAAACTATCTATTTTTTGCCACTGCATATCAGTAGGTCCATTTGTCAACAACCCCAAGCGATAGCGTCGCTTCAGATCAACCAGAAGCTCTTGTACACCGCCAAATAGACAGATCTCTGGAACACGTATCTGCGTAAAGTGTTCGGCAAGGGCGCGCGCCAGCGCGACATCATTCGTTCCATTCTCTTCGAGCAGCCGCCTCCAGAGTCGCTCACGAAGGGGCCAGTTTACATCATGAATCAGTGCTTCTTGGTGCCACAGCTGTTTGTAGCGCGCAGCCGCCTCGGCACAATCACCTAGCAACTCGCAAGAACATCCGCCTCGTTTCAGGGCTTCGGTGATTGCCTTCTCAATGCTTACGGCATAGCGACAGAGAGTTCCGTCAAGATCAAATACAACCGCAGTTACTTCTTCAAAATCCATCAAGAAGACTAGCTCCCTTGTCTAGGTTATCTCTGCCGGTAAACTTACTTCGTGTGGCCAAGAGAGATCATAGGAAGGAACTCTTACAAAATCAAGGAGGCTAATGCGAATTACTGGGGGAACCAAACGAGGGCAACTGCTGGCGCCCTGGGAAAATGCCGACATCAGGCCAATGCGCGATTTTGTGCGCACCGCGATGTTCAACATATTGAACGATCTAGTGCCAAAATGCCGTTTTCTAGATTTGTTCTCCGGAACAGGTAGCGTGGGATTAGAAGCGCTCTCGCGCGGCGCAGCCAGCGCTGTTTTTGTCGATCGATCCATCTCCGCTTGTGCGATTGCCCGGCAAAACCTCGCACTGCTCGGGTTCCTCGATAAAGGACATGTTCTGCAGGCGGACTTCGCCTATGGCGTTAAGCAGCTGGAAGGACGGGGCAGCAAGTTCGACCTGTTGTTTGTGGGCCCTCCTTACGGGAAAGGACTTGCTGAGTTGGCTCTGTCCAAACTTGGCGCAAGCAGCATTCTCATTCCTGGGGCAATTGTCGTAACAGAGGTATTCAAGAAGAAAGAGATGAACAACCGCTACGGAAACCTAGAACTCTTTGACCAACGAGTGTACGGAGATAATCTGCTCTTGTTCTATGACGCCGTTGACTAAGGGGATCTTTGTATCCAGTCGTTCAATGAATAGAATAGTAAGAAAGTTATCGAGGAAATGATGTGAGCGATCAAATTATCCTACTAACAAATGACGATGGAATTAGTGCACCTGGCTTGATGTCATTAAAGGAGGAACTTAATGACTTAGCCCAGTTGGAGGTATATGCTCCGGATCGTAATTGGTCTGCGGCGGGCCGCACGATGACCTTACACAAACCATTGCGTGTCAGTGAGGTAAAGCTCCTCGATGGAACAATCGGTCACATGACAAGCGGAGCGCCATCCGACTGTGTTTCCCTCGCTCTCCTTGGACTACTCGATCGTCGTCCTAACCTAGTTGTCTCAGGAATCAACCCCGGATTAAACGTTGGAGAAGACATTACTTATTCGGGAACAGTGGCCGCAGCTATGGAAGGAGTGAGGGGAGGAATTCCCGCCATTGCAGTCTCACTTCAAGTGGATCCAGACACACCTGCAAACGCTGACTATTCCCTTGCAGCGAGTTTTACGGCTAAGCTGGTGCAATTTCTTTTGAGCTCGGCTCTCCTCTTTCCAGGAGTCCTCCTAAACGTGAATATCCCATCTCTTCCTGCTGGAAGGCCCACCAAGGTAAGAATAACTCGCCTGGGAGAACACGCCTACAGCAACTACTTGGTGAAGGGAGAAGATCCACGCGGGCGAAACTACTACTGGATCACCGGAGAACCAGTGGCCGAATCGGCATCCGAGAATGAGGGGACAGATATCTGGGCAATCGCGAATGGTTATATCTCGATTACCCCAATTCACCTTGATATGACCGAGTACTCGCTTGTGGAAGAACTTCGTCCTTGGGAACAGCGATCTTGGTTCGAGTAATCAGCCTTTTGTCGCGTTTTCCAGTAGAATGTGGCAGCTTATCCTATAGGAAGGGTCAAAGTATTGATGGAGCAAAAGGCACTGTTGTCTTCTGGCTCCCAGAAACCGTACACTCTCAGTCAAGGAGGAGGATGTGGGACACAAGACTTACTATCAATACTATACCAATGTAAATTACCTTAGCTGCGCAGATTGCCTGGCTTGGCACGGGAAGATCTCCACCGATCCAACACGTTTTCCTAATCGCCGTGACAGCTGCGAAAGGAAGATCCTTGCCCTAGAGCACAAAGACATCAAATACAGCCGGGAAAAGGCAAAAAGGATGCGGGCCGTCGCAAAAGCCGAGCTCACCAGACGAGAGCTACTTTCAGATGCCAGGGAAGCTCTGGGAAACGATAATGAAGTAGCCATAGACCTGCTTACAAGAGCTGCCAAGATTGATGTCTACATCCCCGAGATAGAGCGACTAACTAGTGAGAACGAAGAGATCTTCCAGTCTGATGAAACTCTTCGCCAGCGTTTATGTAAGCTTTTCACTCAAAGCTACTCAGATAAGTTTGGCTGGCCTCGTTACGAACTCCTCCCTGAGCCAATGCGATTCCTACGAGAGCAAGCCGGTATCGCCAGAATCAAGCAATTACTTGGATGAAATCGTGGCTTTCCCCAGCACAAGAGCGAGGGCTGATAATTCTCATTGCCGTCGCGCTTGTGGCAACTGGTATCGTCATCTTTCTTCCATCCCTAAGACCTCATCGCCTAGATCCCTTACAACCAATCGAGTTAGATTTTGTCAATGTGCTGATTCCCACCTTCTACGACCAGGAACCATCAGAGAACATACATCTGAATACAGCTCCACTAGAGGACTTGATTAAGCTCCCTGGGATAGGCGCCGTACTGGGAGAACGCATTATCGCGTACAGGGAACAACACGGCCCATTCAAGGCGCTAAGCGATCTAAAACAAGTAAGCGGAATCGGCGACAGCATCATTACTCGCATCCAAGACCTGGTTACCCTGGATTAACAGGCCACGGACCCGCAGAGTAAAGCGGAAAAGAAAGTCATCAGT
>DAOVAR010000044.1 GCA_030670905.1 Candidatus Bipolaricaulota bacterium | reverse complement strand
AATTCAGACTTTCCAGTAGGTGGACCTGGTTGACAACACTTTTCACCATTCCGGAAGCAGTCACATGTCCACGTGAATCAAGAAAGTCTCTGGCTATCGAGCCTGAGTTAGCGCCAACGCGGATTGGGATCCTTGCCGCTTTGGCCTGTTGCACCACTTGAGTGATCTTTCCCGTGTCGGTGATATTGCCAGGGTTTAGGCGCAATTTGTCTACTCCGGCTTCGATCGCTCCCAAGGCAAGCCGATAGTCAAAGTGAATATCAGCAACAAGTGGAATCGAAATTCGTTTCCTGATCTCGGGAAGCGCGCCAACTGCCTCAAGACTGGGAACGGCCACACGAACAATCTCGCATCCTGCCTGTGTCAAGCGCTGGATTTGGGCAACAGTCGCTTGTACATCACTGGTATCGGTGTTGGTCATCGACTGAACAACAACCGGAGCGCCACCACCAATCTGGACTTTCCCTATCTGAACTGCCCTTCTAGTCATTCACTCCTCCGGAAAACGCGGCCGTCACAACGGGGATCGCCCGGCCAATCGCTCGCCCCGCAATCAAAGTAAGCCATGACAGACGAAGGGAAGCCAATGGATGCATAACAACGGAGCCGCCAATACATTTGTTGGTTGTGAATGGCAAGGAACTGCTAGCCGGGTCGAGAACCCCACGCAACATGAGAAAGTCAATTCCCTTTACTTTGGCAAGGCGAGCGAGTATTCCGCTCTCCATATCAACCGCGATCGCTCCCTTCTTTCTCAGATTGCTTTTCTCGTCCACTTTGCTAGCCATTTTTTCTGTACAGGCTGTGCGCCCTGAGACAAAACCAATACCTGCATGTTTAAGCGCTTGTTGGGCTCGACGAACTAGCGTGTGGTCAACCGTGATTTCCTCTTGTTGATACAGAATCTGTTCCGCTAGCACTATTTCGCCTGTACGCAGGGATGGGTCAATCCCCCCACAGAAGCCAGTGGACAGGATCATGGTTGGGGATTCACGAGCATCCAGAGCTTCTTCCAATGCATCATAGGCTGCTTCGCCCATTGGTGTACGAACAATATCAGCTCCGGAGAGATGCGGTATCCAGATAGTTTCAGTTCTAAAACAGGCAGCAACTACTATCATCTTCTCCGTTCCTCGCGAACTACGCTAATAAGGTCAGTGGGGTGGGAAAACGCGTGCAGAATACTTGCTCCCTCAAATGAAGAGTGCATCATGCAGTTGACACAACGACGATCCTTCCCGGGACCGTAGTTTTCCCACAACTGTGGATCGAACAACTCGTTGATATCGTCAGTATGTTTGTCTGCCAGGATGTAACAAGGCTTCCGCCATCCGAGTGTCGTATAAGTCGGGGTTGTCCACGCCGCGCAGTCGTATTGCCGTTCGCCACGCAGGAAGTCAAGATAGAGAGGATTGTTATAGAACGGAAAGCCCTTACTTGCATCCAGCGCCTTACGAAAAACGGCAATCGACTCCTGCCGTTGCAGAAACAGTTCTCGATCGGAAACATCCTCGTACGCATAACCGGGCGAAACCATCAACCCCTCCACCCCCATACCAGTAAGGGTGGAAAAGAGCGAGTGGAGATCCTCTACATCTGAGCCATGAAATAACGTACTGTTCGTGTTAACACGAAATCCCCGCGCAAGCGCTTCGCGGATTCCAGCAATAGCCGTTTCATAACTACCCACTCGCTGGGTTACGCTGTCATGGATCTTCTTCGTTCCATCGAGATGGACAACAAACGAAAAATAGGGATTTGGCTTGAATAGATCCAATTTCTCTTCAATAAGGAGACCATTTGTACATAGGTAGATAAAGCGCTTTTCGCCGAGGATTGCGCGCACAATCTCCTCAATATGCTCATGTAAAAGAGGCTCGCCTCCGGAAATAGAGACAATGGGAGCCCCGGACGCGTGGACAGCGGAGAGTGACTCCTCTATGGATAATCTTCTGTCGATAACGTCCTTATACTCAATAACACGGCCACAACCGATGCAGTGGAGATTGCACGCCTCCAAGGGCTCAAGCATGGTGACAAATGGAAAGCGCTTTCTGCGTTTTGCCTTTTGCAGCATCAAGTACCTTGCCATCTTAAGATCAAGTTTTAGGGGCCGCTTCACCTCTCCCTCCTTGCCAAATAGTCAATTAGTTCATTCATTTCTTCTTTGCCACGGGCTGAAAGCGGAACATCTCTTAGCTTGTCATCTGCGTGTGAAAGATGATCGGCAACCATTTTTTCTCCCACATCTTTGGCTCCCAGTTTCTCCAGTACCACAATAACGCGCCCTACATCCGTATCTGTAACCTCTTTTTTTCCATAAATCTGGCGCAGAATCGCACACTCCTCGCCTATGGCACGAGTAAACGCGACCGCGATAGGAAGCGTTTTCTTCTTCTGTCGGATATCTGATCCTTGTGGCTTGCCGGTCCGTACTCCGTCTCCCCAGATTCCGAGCAGGTCGTCCCGAATCTGAAACGCGCGCCCAAGTTCTTGTCCAATAGCCATCAGTGTTTCCTCTACGATTGGAGAAGCTCCGGCAAGTAGCGCTCCAAGGCGAAAAGCGCAGCGGATCAAAGCGCCTGTTTTCTTATCGACCATCTCCAAATAACGAGCAATCCCTATCTCTTCTTCTTCAAATTGAAGGTCTAATCCCTGGCCCTCAATCATTTCCGCGGTAGCCTCTGACAACGCGCTTGCCTCTGCTCTGCCGGCAATAAGCGCCTGTGACATAGCCACTGTCTGCATCAGGTCGCCAGCGTTGATCCCCTGTTCCACTCCGTACAAGCTCCAGACCGTCGGGCGACCGCGGCGCACCAGATCACAATCCTCAATGTCATCGTGGATGAGTGAGAAGTTGTGAGTAAGCTCAATGCTAACTGCTCCTGGGAGGGCTTTTTCCACATCTCCGCGCAGTTCTTCTACGACAAATAGGACCAGGCTTGGCCGTAACAGCTTCCCTACACCTTCGATTGGTTTTCCTTGGCGGTCTTCCAATCCTACGTGATAACGCAGAATAGCGTGTAAGGAAGATTTTCCATGTAAGGCTCCGGTAAGACCTTCAATGATCAATGCGCGGTAGCGTAGAAACAATTTTGGCAGATTCATGGCTTGTTCCTCAACGCTTCCAGCCGCACGAGCCCCATCTCGTTCGCTGCTTGTACAAGCCCGGCCGCTGTGTGTACGCTAAGTTTTCTCATGATATGTGCTCGATGGTTTCGAACCGTATGCAGGCTACGTGTCATAATTCCTGCAATATCCTTATTTCTTTTCCCTTCCGCGATCAACTGCAACACTTCCCGTTCGCGTGGGCTAAGCTTCTCCCCCTCTATTCTGACAGTTTCACCTGCCAGTTCCGAGGGAAAACAATGCCTTCCATTCGCTACTGTCTCTATTGTTGTTATTAATCGTTCCGGGGCTTCCTCTTTCAGCACATATCCCCACGCTCCAACCTCGCGAGCCTGGGTAACATATCCCTTATCCTGATACATGGTAAGGAAGATTACTCTTGTTCCTGGCGCAACACGCTTCATCTTGCGCGCTGCCTCAATGCCATTCAGTAAGGGTAGAGAGATATCAACCAGCGCTATCTCTGGCGCGAGCTCTTTGACCTGTTTTACAAGCTCACGACCGTCTTTTGCCTCCGCTACAACACAGATATGAGACAGAGCAAGAAGAGCCCTGATCCCTTGACGAACAAGGTTATGATCATCTCCCAGTACCACCCGGATCCTATTCATACCAAACTATTCTACCTCAAACAAAGACGGACGGGAATAGGGTAGATGTATCAACTGTCACGATTCAGGCCTGTCCGCCCCGCGTAAGAAATAAGCCCCGCGCGGGTATGAATGTCAAGCTTCTCCATTGCCCGCTGGCAATGGTGCCCAACCGTTTTCGTGCTTATCCCTAGACTAGAGCCAATTTGGTCAGTCGTCTTTCCATCCGCAAGCAAGGCAACAACTTCCCGCTCGCGGGCGGTAAGAGACTTCTTTACTGAGAGGCACTTTCCTTGGGCAACGTCAACAATAGCAGCATAAAGATCATCTGCCGAGATCGTCTTGGAAACAAGACCTGCCGCGCCTTTCTCCAGCGCGGCCTGTGCATACTCTGCCTCATCATACATGGAAAGGATAAGGATGCGCGTCTTTGGCGAGACCGTCTTTACATAAGGGATGGCGGCGAGGCCATTCAATTTGGGCATAGCCATATCCAGGAGAAAGACTGCTGGTTGCTCATCCTTCGCCAGCTCAATCGCGGCGGCGCCGTCCTTTGCGGTTCCCACTACCTCAATCGCGGGATAAGAAGATAGAAGTCGAACGAGTCCCGCACGAACGAGTGTATGGTCATCAGCTATGGCTACGCGAATCTGTTTCATGAGGAACCTCCACTGTAACCTGTGATCCGTTCCCCGGCGTAGAACTAATCAGCACTTGCCCACCGACTAGTTCCACTCGCTCGCGGAGTCCTTGCAGTCCCAGCCCTTGCGGATCTTGAGGACGAAAACCAATTCCATCATCCTTTACCGAGAGAACAACCTTTCGTGTCTCATAGTGAAGCCTTATGTTAACATGCTTGGCATGGGCATGTTTCCGCACATTCTCGATCGCCTCTTGAGCCGCGCTAAAGAGCAGGCTCTCTATTGCTTCCGGCAGGCGGGGTCTTTCTCGCATATGCAGACTTACCTGCAATGAGCTTGCCGTTTCGGTCATCTCTGCCAGCCGCCGTAACGATGGGGCAAGTCCGAGATTATCGAGCAATGGAGGTCGAATCGAGTAGGCAAGTGTGCGAGTCTCTGTTATTGCCTGGTCAATAATCTGAGCGATCTCTCCTTCTTCTTCCTCGGGAAGATACGCGCGCAAACTGGCGAGGTGGAGCTTGATTGCGGCTAAAGACTGGCCAAGCTTGTCGTGCAATTGGCGGGCAATCCGTCGCCGCTCCTCCTCTTGCGCGACGAGCAACTGTTTAGACAGATTGGCAAGTTGCAGCTCTCTATCGGCCAAAGCACGGTTCTTGCTGGCATAGATCCTAGTAAAGGATCGAACGGTGTAAGCGAGCGTAGCGTAAATGCCAACAGCTCCGGCAAGAATTGTTGTCAAGTTATAAGAAAGGCTACGGTACGGTTCTCCAACTATGGCAAATAGAGATCGGTGAGGAATTGCTCCTATGTATTCAAGAAGGACCAGCAAAGAATAGAGGCCAATGACAAGGCCCGTAATAAGGTATCCCTGTAACGGAGGGAGGAAGAAGTTGGCGTAAATCACCGTAAATAGGTAAAAGCTTATTCCGATCCACTCACTGCCACCCATTAGATGAACAAAGAAGGAGATAATGATTATCTCCGCGATAAAGAACCCCGCGTGTACCCAATTGAGCGCTCGTTCCCTCTTTTGTCTCTGTACCAGGTACTGAAACGGAAAAGTTATCAGAAACCAGACAAGAGGTGAGTAAAACAAGGGGTTGAGATAGCTAATATTGCTTGTAAGCTTTACAACAAGAGCGATAACAGCAAATAGCCCAAGGGTTATTCTGCGCGCAAGGATTGTACGCAGAATGATCGCTTTCAATTCAGGTAAGCGTTTTACCTCCATTTCCCCGAAGGATCCCATCTCTTGTTCCAGGGACCTTACCCCAAAGTAGGGGGAAGGACTATCTTCCCAAAGTTCTTTTCGTATTTTCGAATGTTTTCTCCCACTGCTTGATAAAGCCGTTTCATGTGACCAGGATTAAGGATAACCCGCGAAGTAAGAAGCGCCTGATCGGCCTCGGATGTTTGAATCTGAGGATCAAGAAATAAGAAATCTATCACGAATTCCTCTTTGCGATGAGACATTAAGGCAAGGTTCGAATAGGAACCCCGCCGAGCTTCGTTATCTGCTGTAATCCGCATCTGACGATCCACCATGCCCTGTACACCTCCATATGTAGAGATGGTATTAGACTGGGAGGCTAGGGACAAGCCTAGGTGCGTAGGAATCGGTCAAACAAACCCTCGATAACCTCACGATGGTACCCAAGTATGAGAATATGATGATTACCCAATGGCGCTCTCAGAAGTTGGTCGATTGGCTCGGAGATTGACACCGTGACTTGTGTACGACACAAGTCCTCCCTTACGGGCGCGTTCTGGATTCTTCCTTCACGAACGAATAGTTTATTTAGCCGCGCTCCGCCTAACCGAAACAGAGTACACGGCCCCTCTGGGATGTCTGCCGCGATTCCTACCCCGAGACCAGACTCGAAATGGCTGCGAAGGATGCAACTCGAAGCCAGTGAGAGCGGACAGGCGCAATGCGCGAGGGTTATCCTTCTGTGTGTGCTATCGATCAAGGAAATATTGCCCATAAACGCGCTTGCTTCACTAATCAGATAACCAAGGTAAAGCGAGAACAGTGCCTGGAGATCGCCCTCGCAGCCGGCGGGGATATGTTCGGAGTTAAGCCGCGAGAGCGCGTAACAAGCTGTGTTGCGCAGTGAAGCGATCAGATCGAAACAACGGATGCTACATGCCGTGAGCCTATGCTCTTCCACCAATGCCCGCAAGCCCGCGTAAATAGCAACAGCGCCACGTAGCTCATCTTTGCTTGGTTCTCTTACCTCCCGTGTTTGTTTGACCAATTGGGAGATCTCTTTTCTTGATGGAGAAACAGAAGAAATCTTCTCGAGCAATTCATCGATCTCTATTTTCACCAGGTCTATTCCCATTCTGCCTTTGAGAAAAGCAGGTTCGACATTGCTTGCCACCAACCAATCCGATGGATCTCCGATCAACCCAACACGGGCAAAGCGTAATGCTTCCCACGCGGAAGTAACTCGTAGCTCACGGCAAAGCCCTGTAGCTATCTCCTGTGGCGAGCCGAATAGGATACGACCTTCTCCGCCATCCTGGCGAATGCGCGCAAGGATCACTAAGGCTGCCGGGAGTGCGTTGTGACCGGAATAAGCGATCAGCAGTACTGGAGAAGGAAGCAGCGAAACAAGCTTTAGCGCTTCTCGTTCTACCCCACCTGTCAAAACGACAACAGCGACAACTCCTTCCACCGATGGAGCACGCACTTCTTCTATGGAGAGATCACCAGCTGACTCAATCTCAGAGAAGAAACGCTGTTTAAGCTGTAATTGCTCTTCTTGGCCATGCAGGCTAGATCCAAATGTAATTACTTTAATTTTGTTCATGCACTGATCTTAGGAAATGACACCCTAGGTATGGAAGGAAAGTCTGACTAAAAAGCCAGACATTGGTCACTCTCAGGGCTCTTTGCCTAAATTCAGAGGTAGCATGGCGCTCCTGGAAAGCAAACTGATTTCAGCAATATCTCTCTACCAGAAAAACTTCTCTAGATGATAAGAAACGCGATGCCTAGATTAACAAGCACCGCGATTGCAGCCCCAATTCCAGCGCCAGCATGCACACAGTTTTAAACATGAAGCTCGCCTGGGAATACCAGCCTCTGTGCATAATTGACCCGCCGCGTGGTAGAATGATCGGGTCATCAATAAGAGGAGAAGACTATGGATAAGATAGAAGAAGCGATCCGCGCGGCATTGGTTAATGGTAAGCTCCAGTGTGCCCAGGCATTTCGCATTGCCGACGAGTACCAGACAGAA
>DAOVAR010000104.1 GCA_030670905.1 Candidatus Bipolaricaulota bacterium | reverse complement strand
GTACATTCTTCTGTCAAACACAACGGCGTTGAGTTGAGCGGATGCCAACACCCGTCCTTTCTAGGTGGCTCTCCTTCTCGGTGACTTGAGACCTGTCCTCAGCTTGTTGCCAACTTCGCGCCTCACCCGGGACCCAAGCCTGGCCTGGTGCTCAGCAATGAAGTCTCTGACCGCGCCCGCATCGTGTATCACCAGCTCACGCAGCGCCCATGACAAGGCCTTCTCTACCATATCCTCGTGATCATCCACAAGCAGCCGGCAGGCCTTCAGCGTTCGAAGCACGTCTCCCTTGCCGCCCCGTGATTTCACATTCAGAGCCACTGTGCTGACAAGGGCCGCCCGCCGCCACCACTTATCGTCGCTTCGCGCCCACTTGAGTATGACCCCATCCTCAATCAATCCATCGCGCCACGCGGGTCCCGACAGGGTACGGGCAAAGCTATCCACAGACCACCAGCTGTCCAGGCCCTGGCCCAATTCCTCTAGCTCTCGCTCCCTGACTAGCGCGAAGGCCTCGCGGTGGGCCAGTATCAAGTCGTAGGGAACGCCCCGGTAGCCGTACTCGAGGCGAAGCTCCCTCGCGACCTCCATAACGAGGCGGCCATCCTCCTTTCGAAGAATCCGAGAGAACGCCCGCCTAACGCCGTGCACATTCGGCGTGTTCCTCACCGGTAAGGATTGCAGCTGCTTGTTGATCTCAGCCGCGATCTCACGAGCCTTGGGAGCGACAGTCCTGGCTGGCATCGCCCGGTTCACAGCGAAGCCGTCGGCAGAGCATCCATCTTCAGGTCCCATTCTTGCTCCTAATCTTTGAACAGAGAAAAACCACGTTCTTTCAGTGTATCTAACAGTGCATTGGGTGATTTCGCCCATTGTCCCCATTTTCTTGATATATGTTCACTCCAGCTGTAATTATCAAGAGTATAGTCATCCTGTCTTCCATCTTCTCGCTTGATCTTCGCATCATATCTCTTGTAGTACTCTTGCTCCAGATATCCATCGTCCATCATCTTCATCGCTTCTCTTACGTCTTCATCACTCAATTCAGGATATTTGTTCTCGAATAGAGTAAAACCAAGTGGATATCTCGGGCGGGTGGGGAAATCCTCATCTGGATAACCCATAACCAACTCGACCATCGGCAAGACCCGGTTTGGTAATTCAAACCTTTTGCTCAATGTTCTTATTCTTGACGCATTTAGACTTCCTTCTCCCAAAAAGCATGACCCAATGCCAAGGCTTTCGGCTGCTATAACCATATTCTCTGCCACATACGCAGCATCCTGCATTCCTAACAACAATAGAGTTAAATCATTTGTGACGATATCCCATCCACGTAATTTCATGAATCTTTCCAGTTTATGTGCGTCAACACAGATAACGAACCATATGGGAGCATTGAATGCAATTGATCCCTCTGTGCTATACAGAAGACTGTAAAGCTGCGAAGCAAAGGGAGCTTGTTGCCCCGCTCGTACAATCACTTCTAACTCATCCTTGGTCAGTTTACGATCGGTAAATTTTCTTACAGATTTCCTGTTCATCAATGTTTCGATTGTCTGATTGGTTATCATTTCTTCCTCCTGAGATATACGAACCTAGCGCTGCGCACTATCGGTGCATTCCTGCGTGTCCGGCGCACGTCATCCCTAGCCAGCTTGCTTCTTCGTGAGTTCCCTGTAACTGTGTTCGCCGCGCGCCCATGTCCGCAGATTAGCCAAACGCTCACCATTGTCGCCGTGTTCCGGATCGTCGAAGAATCCCTGGAGAGTTGCGCACGGCACGTCGGGGCAGAAGCCGCAATGCTGCAGTCCTTTGGCAATGGCACACGCGGCTACACCGCACACGCCCCAGAACATCTTACTCTTGGCAGCAAGACAT
>DAOVAR010000054.1 GCA_030670905.1 Candidatus Bipolaricaulota bacterium | reverse complement strand
CCGTGGCCGTAGCTCGACAGGATGATCCCCGTGTCCTTGGCGCTCTCGCCGTGGGAGATCTGGGAGGTCCCCGCGTCGATGTAGTGGGCGTGGCCGCCGAGCTGGGTCATCCCCGCCTCAAACGAGTTGCGTGTGCGCAAGCTTGAGTTGTAAAACAGCATGTTGAGCGTCATGTCCTCCAAGATGTGGTGCTTCTCGCGCCGGAGCTGCTTTCGCTTGAGGTCGTGAGCGGTGTCAAGCATCGCTTCGATCTCGTCTCGTGAAAAATCAAGCCAGGTCAGGAAATCCCGACCACGTAAACTGGTGTTGGACATATGAATCTCCTAGTACTTCCGGTGTTTTGGGTTCGTTGGGTTCGTGGGGTTCGTGGGGAGCAGGATATGAAGTCGACCGTTGTTAAGCATCTTATCTGCTCACTAATCCATTGAAGAATCGCGCGAACACGTCAAGCGCCTGATATAGGGATGATAGCTCAAGGAATTCGTCAGGCTGGTGTGCCTGGGCAATATCGCCTGGGCCATAGACTACCATAGGAATCCCAAGCTTAGGAATTATGGCAACGCCATCAGTTGAATAAGGAGCTATCTCCATTTCTGCCTGAGAATGATTGCCAGCAGCAGCTCTTAGAAAACTCTGCACATAGGGGTTGTTTGTGTCGCTTACAATCGGTGGCCTATAAGCAATAGTCTTAGTCCTGAACTCTGCGCCGGTGTTAGCGATAGCTTCTTGTCCCAGTCTTTGTACAAGGTCAACTACCATGCGTTTTTCCTCATCAGAGACAACACGAGAATCAAGGCGTACCTTTGTAGTATCAGGAACAATATTGACCTGCCAACCACCATTGAATTGACCAATATTCACTGTGCTATGTCCGCGGCCTACATGTTCCCGAAAAGTGTTGGCTGCCTCTGCAAGGTCAAGGCAGAACCGTGCTGCTGGAAGGATCGCATTAACCCCCAGGTCTGGTAGTGAGCCATGGGCCGCCTTTCCAGAAAACTCTACCTCTAGCCATAACTCGCCCTTTTGCCCGCAGTATACCTTACCTGCAGTCGGTTCAGCAATGATGAGGAACTCGGCATCGTCAATTAATCCTGATTCGGTAACTGATGCTGCTCCTCGATACGTACTTTCCTCATCTGCTGTTAGGGCAAGAACAAGATCCTTGTTCAGGGTAAGGTTATTCTGTGCAATCAGTTTAGCCATCTCCAGGATTACCACAACCCCACTTTTCATATCTGCCGAGCCAAGACCACACACACGTCCTTGGTTAATGCGCGGCTCAAATGGTGGGACGCTCCACTTTTGCTCGTCGGCATTGACCGTATCCAGATGTCCGCACAGGACGACTGAGCCTGGACTAGTTCCCCGAATACGCGCAACGACCGAACTTCGTCCCTTTTCCAAAGGAACAAGGGTAGCATCGATTCCATTCTTCACGAGGAATTCCTTGACAACTGTGGCGATCTCATTTTCACTGCCCGGAGGGTTTGCGCTACGGATGCCAACAAGAGTTTGTAGAAGTTCTATCGCTTCCTGGCGCACTTCTTCGTCTATTCTTAACAACGGTACTACCCCCGTTACATGATTCTTCTCGGTTCTGCGTCTAATTGATGCTGTAACACATGAGCACTTGTTCTTAACAAGCGCGGAAAGGAAGTCGGTTGTCCCTTAAACATACCTCCCCTTCTCATGCTTCCCAGATCTCTCGCATCCGACGCCAGTGTTCACACATTCTTTCATATGCTATGTCGGGCTTTTTTCGAATGATTGCGTGCAGAATCTCTCCGTGCAGATCAACTACGCGTTCCAAGTCCGTTGAGTCTTTTAGATAGTAGTGGTGTGTAAACTTGCGGTAGATCTTCTGATCGATGGTATTTATCAATGGCACAAGCGCGCAGATGATTAACTTGTTCTCGACCGCATCGACGAGGGCGAGATGAAATTTCTTGTCGGCTTGGATGTAGGAGGCAAAATCACCACTTTGTGCTTGAATCCGCATTTCATTTATCGCCTCTTTGAGGTTGATGATTTTCCCCGGGGTAACCTTCTGAGCAACAAGAGCGGCAACTGGTGGTTCCAGCGCTTCACGTGCCTCCATAACTTCGAGACAACCTGCTTCGGATTCAATGAGATGTGGCGCATTTTCTTTCTCGTTAGATGATGGTGATTTCAGCACATAGTTTCCGCTGCCCGGCCTTGACTCAATCAAACCGACCGCTTGCAGTGCCGATAGCGCCTCCCGAATTGATGGGCGACTGAGCCCCATCCTGTCAGCCAGCTCAAACTCTGATGGCAGCTTGGCGCCAATAGCAAAACTGCCATCTCTTATTGCTTCTATGATCTGTTCAGCAGCGATCGCGGAGACCTTTTTGGGGTGTACTTTCTTGAAGGGCATTTAGCAACTCCTTCTCATCGGCCTGTCATTTGGCCAAGTTGTATGATAGCATTACCGACGGGTGTTGACAAGTATGAGTTGACATCACGTTCGCGAAGCTCTAGTCTTCAAACAATAAACTGTCCCCAACCTCGTTCTCCTTGGAACTGTCCGTCTGCATAGACAACCCTGCCTCGGGAGATCGTCATCTCCACCGCTCCACGAACACCCACCCCCTCATACGGGGAAAAGTCGGTCGCCATGTGCAGGTCCTCGGCATGGATCATCCACTCCTTTTTGGGATCGAAGATTACTAGGTCCGCGTCCGAGCCGATCGAGAGGGTCCCTTTTCTTGGGTAGAGGCCGTTTATCCGCGCCGGCCCTTCGCAGAGTAGGCGGGGGATTGCTGTGATGGGGATTCTGCCCTTTACGACCCCCTCGGAATACAGGAGTGGCAACAGGGTTTCCACGCCGGGAAGTCCGTAGGGTAGATCCAAGAAAGATCCTTGCCACATCTTCTGTTTTCGCGTAAACGGACAGTGATCGGTGGCAACAAGATCGAGGGCGCCATTTGCTAATCCCTCCCATAGCTGTGCCTGATCCTCTTCCGTGCGCAGGGGCGGACTGGCAGAGAAAAGATGCCCGTCCTTCCGATTGTAGACATTCGAATCGAGCAGGAGGTATTGCGGACAGGTCTCTGCGGTGAGTTTTGCTCCCTGTTTTCGGGCTTGTATCACCGCCGCAAGACCAACCCCTGAGCTGACGTGAACGATGTGTACCCTGACTCCCGTAGATTTAGCAGTGTTTGCCACTTTGCTGATTGCTGTTTGCTCACAGATCGATGGACGTGTTACTGTCAGATTTGCCATGTTCGCCTGCTCCGCCGCGCTCATCTGGCTGAGGATGGAATTGATGATTTCTTCATCTTCGCAATGAACGAGTGCAGTGCCATTAAGCTTGGCCAACACTCGAAAGGCGTGATACAGATCGCCTGCGTCTGACTGTCTGCCTGAGGCCGCATAGGCTGTGTAGAATTTGAAGGTCTTCACACTAAGCGCTATTGCTTCCCTAATTTCTCCCTCGCGACTCGGGTTCCACCCAATAACTTCTGCGTGGAAAGAATAGTCAACTCCTGCGGGTTGCGCGGCTTCTCTGCGAGACTCGATGTCCGCGGGGATCGTAGTCTCCGGGGTCCCGACTGTGAAATCGACAATCGTTGTCACCCCACCGCAGGCAGCGGCACGTGTGCCGGTGAAGAAATCGTCGCTCGATCGGGTTCCTGAAACTGGAAGCTCCATATGAGTGTGAGCATCAATAATTCCTGGAAAGATCAGTTTCTTCGAGGCATCTACTTCTTGTCTACTGCTAATTTCCCCTTCAAATGCCACGATTTTTTGCCCATCGATTGCCAGGTCTGCTTGCATCGTCCCGCGAGGAGTGACAAGCGTTCCGTTTCTGATAACGAGGTCATACATTCTGTCTCTCCTTGATAGTTGGTCAAGCTGTATGATAGCATTACCGCTATCGATCAACAAGTGCAGCAGGTGAGCACTAAGGAATATCGACATGCAAAATCAACTTTAAGGAGGATACGATGATCGATCTGAGGGTCAACAAGGAGCAATTGAGCCGAACAGCGAAACGAGCATATGATCGGGGAATTATTGCTCCTACGTTTGCACAAATGAAGGATCCTGAGAAGATTCCGGAAAAGCTCAAGGAGCGACTAAGCAGCATAGGCCTGTGGGATCTGCACGCGCTTAACCTGTTTCGTATCACCTGGAAGAACGAACCAGTGAAGCATGGCGGGGGATTTGGTGGAGTAAACTACATAGAAATTCCGCCTGAATTAAGTGGGGTCAAGGCACGAATCATATCGCTTGTGGGAAAGTGGTTTCCCACCGGATCCCACAAGGTGGGAGCTACTTACGGATGTCTTGCCCCTCGTTTGGTGACTGGTCAGTTTGACCCCACCTATCATCAAGCAGTTTGGCCGTCCACGGGCAATTACTGCCGTGGTGGCGCTTACAACGCTCATCTACTGTCATGTAAATCGGTTGCCATTCTTCCTGAACAGATGTCTCATGAGCGATTTGAGTGGCTATCCAAGATTGCTGGTGAGGTAATTGCCACTCCCGGCTGCGAGTCAAACGTGTGGGAAATCTTCCAGAAATGCAAGGAGCTTGAAGCCACTCGAGAGAATATCATGACTTTCAACCAATTCGATGAATTTGGAAACCATCTGTGGCATTATGATGTGACCGGACATGCTATGGAGGAGGTTCTACAAAAGGAATTGGATAAGAACGGCCGCTACGCAGGGATTGTGTTGACCAGCGGATCATCTGGCACACTTGGATGTGGAGATTACCTAAAGGAGATCTATCCAGCGAGCAAGATCGCTGTAGGAGAGGCACTTCAGTGTCCTACGCTACTACTTAACGGATTTGGCGGACACAGAATTGAGGGGATTGGTGACAAACACGTTCCTTGGATTCATAACGTACGCAATACAGACATGGTTATCGCTATTGACGATCAACCTTGCATCAACCTGATCCGCCTGTTCAATGAGCCAGCGGGAAAGAGCTATCTGAGCCGGCAAGGGGTAGAGGATGGCATAATTGAGCAGTTACCACTACTTGGAATCTCCAGTGTGGGAAATCTCCTTGGCGCGATCAAGTTTGCCAAGTACTACGAACTCACCGATAGAGATGTCGTATTGACTACATTTACTGATTCAATGGAGCTCTACCAAACTCGCTTGCAGGAAGAGGAAGAAAAACATGGTCATTACAGCGAACTGCAAGCCGCAATAGATTATCATCGTAGTTTGATGGCGGTTGCTACTGATACCATGGCTGAGCTTAGCTATCGGGATCAACAACGGGTACACAACCTGAAGTACTACACCTGGATAGAGCAGATGGGCAAATCGGCCGAGGAATTGGATGCCCAATGGTACGACTGGCCCAAGTATTGGGATGACATCCATAATCAAGTCAAACAGATCGACAAATTGATCGAGGCATTCAACGACGAGGTAGGCTTGCTAGAAGAGCTGTAAAGAAACAAGCATTTGTTGAGACAAGATATAGCCCTGGTTGACTGGCAAATCGACTCAAAGTGGTGGGCTTTTGCTTATTGCAAGCTTGCATCTTGACTATCTAGCGACTATGCTAAACAAAACATCAAAAGCTATTGAGGTGATTCCTGATGACAACCCAGGATAAGCTGACGACAACCTTGCACACTGGCACGATTAATACTCTTCTTATTGTCCTTTTTTTTGGGTCTCTGTGGGGTGTAGTAGAAGCACTGTTTGGTGGGCTGCTTCACGTTATTCTTCCTCCGACCTATCAAGGAAAGATTATGATTGCGCTGGCGATAGCACTGATGGCAATTGCCGTGCGTCAAACACGAAAGCCCTGGATCCCTTTCGGGATGGCATTGATCGCTGCGCCACTGAAGCTGTTTTCCGCGGTTGTTTTCACTCTTCCTGTTTCTGCTCCCGCAATACTCAACCCGGTTTTCTCCATCCTTGCACAGGGAGCTGCTTTTGCGTTTTTTGCTATCGTTATAGAGAGCAGGCGGTGGCCGGTTACACTTCGTTTAGCTGTAGCTGGTGCTGGAGCAGGGGCATTGCAGTCGCTT
>DAOVAR010000071.1 GCA_030670905.1 Candidatus Bipolaricaulota bacterium | reverse complement strand
ATGGTCGGGACGGCCGGATTTGAACCGGCGACCTCTTGCGCCCCATGCAAGCACGCTGCCAGGCTGCGCCACGTCCCGACTTACTACCATCATATCAGTTTATCGAGCGACTGACAACTCAAGATGGGTTACTTCTCGACTCGGTTCACTATTCGAGGTGCTCACACTCCAGCCAAGATTTATCTCTCGCCCGTTCGTTTCACTCACTCAAGTCGCTAAGCTCGCTAAGAGGAACAATAAGATGGGTTTTAAGAGAAAACCATCCTACCACAGAGAAGAAAATAATTAAGTGGTTTCGAAACTCAAGAAATCTTTCCTCCGCGTAGTCCGTCGTAAGCAGTATTCTACGGTAGAGAGAAGAAAGAGAATACTGGATCATAAAACACTAAATAAAGGGTTTCTTGGCGATCTCTGCGCCTTTGCGAGAGGCTGAGCTAGTGAGTCTTTCTCTAGGTTACCTTGCCTTAATTGCGAGGAACCATTATTCGATTCGCCAATGAGGTATGCGTGGATCGTCATCTTCAAACGGGGCAACAAGAATCACACTTGCTTCACCCCGTTGGATGAGGTTCATGGCAACAGATGCCTGATCATTGTGATCGCAGTAACGAGCAGCAAGACAGGCCGAAAGATGGATTTCATTGACTGTGGGATTTCCCTTGACCAAGGTAAGCGGACCGGGAGTGTCGATTGGCTCGATCTGCACATAATCCCGGTTTAACTCAGCAAGAATCACGTTTTCCCTCTCATTTCGCCCAACGATTGTCTTTGCGCTTTCTGAAAGCCTGAAGTGCCGTCCATACTTGAGCAAGGAGAAATCCAACTTAGTCATCTCCTTCTTACCGGTGTAACAAAAGGCATCACGTAACCGCGCAGCGTAAGTCTTCTCGCACAGAAGACATCCACCGGCCGATTGGGGGTAGTCGTGGATTCCGAGCCGGTCAGCCAGAGCCACCTGTTCCTTTCGGCTCCTTCCCTGCATGCAACCAAGATCGTGGCGCTGTATCCATCCTTCTACTACTGGAAGGCTGTCTGGTAGCCAATCCGCAGAAAGTGGACGGAGAAGCCTGTTCCCAAGCCCGCTCTCTTTGGCGGTAACTTCCAGCGCATGCCGATGCTGCGACATTGGGCGTTGTCCCAGCACCTCGCCGGTTATCACAAACTGCGCTTCTTCTCTTTTCATCATCTCTCCCGCCGCTTTAAGCATGAAGATGCGGCAGTCTATGCAGGGGTTCATCTCAGCTCCGTAGCCATGTTTGGGGTATTTAACTATTTCGAGGTGTTCAGTGGAAAGATCGGTCGTGACCAATGGTATCCCAATTGTGTTGGCAGCTGTGGTGATATGCTCCAATCGCTTGCGATCTGTGTCGAATAGAGTGGCAATGTGCAACCCGACAACCCTTACACCAAGATTGAAAACGATAGCGGCAGCAAGAGTGCTATCCAATCCTCCGGAGAGAAGGGCAATTGCTATAAGTTCACTTCTATTCCTCATTGCCTTCATTGAATCTTCATATTTGGGAACTATAATCATACTGCTTTAAGAAGGGAAATGCATACTTAAGGAGGGATTAGTGATGCGGAAACTTCTCATGACAACCGGCATTGTGGCACTTATGTTAACAATTGGCGTGCTAAGCTTTGCCCAGGAGCAATCTACGCAACAAGCGATCGCGGTTTCGGGGCAACAGGCGATTAAGCTGGCAATTCAAGAGGTTGGCCCGGCCGTTGTACGAATTGATGTGACTAGTAAGGTTGATGTCGAGAGCCCGTTTAGGAACTTTCTCAACGACCCATTCTTTCGTCGTTTTTTCAATGAACCCGAGGTCCCGGAACAGCAAGAACAACAAGCACTGGGATCTGGTGTGGCAATTGAGTACGGTGGAGAGCTCTTGATCCTGACAAATGCCCATGTTATTGATCGAGCAACAACGATTCAAGTAACGGGGATTGATGGAGACAAGTGGGTTGCCCAGGCAATAGGAAGCGATTCAGAGCTCGACATCGCTGTACTTCGGCTTGAGGGCGACACGGCTAACCTGGCTGTGGCAGAACTGGGTAATTCTTCCACCGTCGAGATCGGCGACTGGGCAATTGCCATCGGAAATCCGATTGGTCTGTCTTATACAGTTACTATGGGAATCATAAGCGCGCTTGATCGTGATCTTCAGAAACCCAGCGGCATAGGGTACTACAATAACCTGATTCAAACTGACGCGGCAATCAATCCCGGTAACAGCGGCGGTCCATTGGTGAATGCTGCTGGAGAGGTGATTGGGATCAATACCTTAATTGCGCGACAGTCGTCAACTGGAATTGCTATCGAAGGGATCAATTTCGCCATTTCCATCAACCCAATAAAGGACGTTCTTGGTCAGTTAGTGGCAACCGGAAAGGTAACTCGGGCCTACTTGGGTGTATACATCCAGGACATCAGCCCGGGACTCGAAAGAACCTTTGGCGTCGGCGCGGGTGAAGGAGTTCTTGTCTCTGACATCATTACGGGGTCTCCAGCTGAGACCGCCGGAATCGAATCCGGTGACATCATTACGAAAGTTGATGGCAAGCCTGTTCGATCGACCGAAGAACTCATCAATGAAATTTCATTCAAATCGGTTGGCGTAAGGGTTGATTTGGAGATTGTTCGCCGGCAAGAGACACTCCATCTTGACGTCATCCTTACGGAGAAGCCAAGTGAAGAGGATCTATATGGAGAAACCAGTCCTGAAGTAAGCAAGACGCAGGGCGCAGAGAAGTTTGGTATTACCGTTGGCGCAGTTACTTCTAGCATTGTCGAGCGTCTGGGATTGCATTCTACACAGGGAATCGTGATAATGGAAATAGCGTTAGGGAGTAGAGCTTACTGGGCAGGGTTGGTGAAGGATGATATCATCCTAGAGATTAATCTTAGCCCGATTGCTTCGGTAGCTGATTGGAATGCAGTTGTGGGAGAGATGGACGAAGATGCTACTCCGATGTTCACCATCTTCCGTGACGGAATGACCCGATTCGTGACATTGGCTGATTGATCGGTGAATGAAGTACGGAGAGTGGCGCAGCTTGGTTAGCGCGCAGCGTTCGGGACGCTGAGGCCGCCGGTTCGAATCCGGCCTCTCCGATTAAACAGAAGTGTGCGGAAGTAGCCCAATGGTAGAGCTCTGGCCTTCCAAGCCAGTGATGCGGGTTCGATTCCCGTCTTCCGCTTAGATGCTCGGATGCGCCCGTAGCTCAGTGGACAGAGCAACGGCCTTCTAAGCCGTTGGCCGGAGGTTCGAATCCTCCCGGGCGTACATTATATGCGTGGGGAGCGTAGCGCAAGTGGTTAGCGCACCAGGTTGTGGTCCTGGGGGGTGCGGGTTCGAGTCCCGTCGCTCCTCCCAAATCTCCTTACAATATGCGCCTGTAGCTCAACTGGATAGAGCATCGGTCTTCGGAACCGGGGGTTGGGGGTTCGAGTCCCTTCAGGCGTACCAAATCATCATCCTTGTCTTCTGATTGAGGCAAAAGCCTGAACAAAAGGCAGGTTTCGGCGGTTCCAAATTCCCCGTCCGCTAAACTGATACCACCCGGGAAGAGAACCTTCTGGAGCCGCTGCCGTTGATCAAGTGAGCAGTCCAACCATTGCCGCTCTGGTGCCAGCAGGATGTGTTCCGCGTAGTCCAGCAGACCTTGGACGTCAAGCTCCTCCAGCTTGGTGTCATGACATTCCATCTTCGCCAGCAGAATGTCCTGTTGAATCCTGTCATGCTGCCGACGGTATGTGTCTTCGTCGATGGATCTCTTATACAGGAATACCTCTTCCAGGCGATTACGCCTAGCCTCTAGTTTCTCGATGCGCCTTCCGAGATCATTCACTTGATCCTTTGCGGATTTCTTCTTCTTCTCCCACACATCTAGAACAACAGCACGGAACAGGCTTGCATACTCCTGTCTCGCCTTCATCCTCTCCAGGTACTGCACAAAGAGTCTCTCCAGCTCGCCCTTGCGAATGCTGACGCCCTTGCAGTGGTTCTGACAACGGTAGTAGGCGTACTTCTTGCTCCTCCCCGTGGACCAGCTGCCTGTCAGCAGCGTACCGCACTTCGCACACCTGACAAGACCCCTGAGCGCGAAATCGGGATTGTTCCTAACGTGGGGATTCAAGGCATTGCGCCTTCCACTGACAAGAGCCTGTACCTGTGCAAACGTCTGCTCGCTGACCAGTGGCGTGTGGTTGCCCTTCCAGCGGGCTGCCCACTTCTTGCTTACTATCCATCCTGCGTAGATTTCGTTCTTCAGGAGCTTGTCAAAAGTCTGCTTGCTCAAAGGCTTGCCGTTTGGCATCCGTAATCCCCACCCGGTTACAAGACCAAGCACGTCGAGTTTCGTATATCGTCCAGTTGCGTAGGTCTCGAATGCCTTCCTGATGAGAGGCGCCCTCTCAGAGTCTAGGGCCATGCTTGAACGGACTCCCGTGGTAGGATCACGGAGATAGCCCAATGGCGGGCGAAAAGGCCACCGACCCGCCTCCATGGCTGCCATCATTCCAGCCCTTGTTCTCTCGGCCCGCTCATCGTTGTCATACTGCGCCAATCCTGACAGGATAGTCTCCGTTAG
>DAOVAR010000018.1 GCA_030670905.1 Candidatus Bipolaricaulota bacterium | reverse complement strand
GGAGGTGACCTCAAATGTTACACTTTCTCCTGGGGCGGGGTTGTAATCTGATGGCTCAAAATCGGCCTCGAACCCTAAGCTGGTAAATGCCATTCCCGCAATCATCACTCCGGCAAGAAAGACGCTCAGGGTTCTCATCTTCTTCTCCTTACCTTGCCCTTGGCCATGGTATTCTCCAACAAACAGTCCTCGTTTCTAGAACCCAGACCATTTCCCATTTCAAGTCACCTCCCAGAACGCTACTGGTCGTCGTCGTTAGGGACGTAGTATTAACGAAAAGCGCTTGGCAGGGGATCGCAAACAGTTGTGTTGCTCAGCCAGTAGGCAATGATGGTCTTCATGGTTTCGTAGTCAATAGTCTGCCCGTTGGTGCGTGGTACCGGTTCATTTTCAAGCCAGAAAGCGATTGCGCGCTGTACCTGTTCAAATGATATGTACGCGGAGAGATCAATATCAATCGTATCGTTCTTTACATCCCACCGAGAAACCGCCCCGAGCAACGGGAGCGCCTTGACAATGCCAACGCTACTGGCTCCTCCAACTACTACCTCAACACGCGGAAGTACAGCATCCACCACACCAAACACGTCATTTGTGGTAACGTAGTACGGGCTGTCCTCGGGAGGTTTGATCGCTGCGTTCTGTGGGACTGTTACTTGATAGACGATTGTTTTTGTCGTACCTGTTGGAACCTTGCCGGGGAAGACCCATTGCGTGCTACTCGCTTTGTACAAGAATCCATCATCCTCTATGGGTATTACTCTCCAGCTGGAAAGAACTTCCTCAGAAAGCCCCACACCATAAAGATCCTGATCGGCTTTCAGTTCCACCCGCACCCTAAATGTGTCACCAGCAACATTTCCGTTTCTATCATAGTAGTCTAGAAGCACGTTGTTGCATGGGAAAGGCGCGGTAATTGTGCGTAAGGATTCGATATTTGCCATGGGAACAAGTGGAAGTGGCTGATTAACGGGCGTACACGTATAGCTATAGGCTATTAGATCCTTTATTGCTTGTGCATCGATCCGTGTCCTTTGCGTTGCAGGAACAACTGTGTCATTCATCCACATTTCCAGAGCACGGTCAAGTTGCCCGGGTTGAATCACTTCTGACAGACGTAGATCGATTGTATCTCCTGATGCATCTTCTTGATTACCGGGGACCAGATGGGCAATTGCTGTCTTAATATCCAGGCTATCACTGACCTCAATATCTGTTTCTCCCCCAACTAGCATGTCAATAAAGGGCGTTACGGCCTGAAAGCCACCAACGATAACAAAACGGGCAGGTAAAGATGTGGAGCCAAATGCTTCGCTTTCCGGAACTGTCACTTCATACGAGATAACTCTGCTTGTTCCTGCCTCTAGATCCTCAACAAATACCCACTGCTTATCAGCGTGCTTGAATACAGTCCCTGCATTCTCTAATGGTTCAATCTTCCAGCCAGGCGGGAGTATCTCTTGCAAGCCTGCTCCAGCAAGAGCCATTTGTGGTTCAATCTGCACCTCTACTTTAAACGTACTCCCGGGCAGAGCAAGCTCTGTGGACATCCTTCGAACTACCTTCACTGACAAAGAGGAAATATCAATTGTGTACGTGTAGGATGATTGAGCCCCTCTACTGTCAGTAGCGCGTAACGTCACATGTTTAATGCCAGTCGTGCTATAAACATGACTGGCAACGGGATCAGAAGTAGACGCCTCAAACACTTCATCCCCATCAAAATCCCATTCATAAGTTACAATTATCGCTTCGAAAGCAGTAGCTTCACTCGCGTCAAAAGTGGTTACTGCGTCAATGTACCGGTCAGCTGGTGAAACGCTGAATGTGGCGACCGGAGGCATACTCATGGCCTCGAGCTCGGGCCCGGCCCCGGGCTCGTGAATAAGGATGGGATCGTCCAGCGTAAGATTAGTTACATCTGGAGATAAGATATCACCACTGAGAAACCTGACGGCGTCAATTCCAGAAACTGAGCTGGGGTCGATAACTATTTCAAGGTCAAACTCAGCAGCAAGCGGGCCCAATACCATTCCATCGCATTTCCCTTCGCTCCATCCCCAGGAGACAATTGCGGTTGGTGGTGTCAGTTTCCAGGTGTCGAAGAAATCGAATTCGTCATCCTTAACCAAGAACTCCGCGTCAGCGGGAACACCAGACATACTCACCCGAGCTGTTCCTCCTACACCTGCAGGTCCACCGACCAACATGAACAGCGACAGCATCTTGGTAGTCGTATCTTCGTACAAGAACATCACTATTGTGCTGGTTTCGTGTAAAGCGAGGTTAGCAGACTGAAAGCTTTCCGCGTCATAATCATAGTAGTCAACTACTCCCAAAACGCTCTTTATCGGTTCAATTCGCACCTGTTCTCCGCCTTGTCTAACCACATAGGAATATTCTCCCTGGGCAAGCGCCATTACGGAAAGACAGAGGATCATCAGAGTACAAAAGAAGATAAAACCACGAAAGCCGACCCTATCTGCTCTCATTATCGCCTCCTTGCTTTCACTACTCCATCTTGCATGCCGCAAATCAGTGATCTATTGCGCTGATATTCATTGTAACAATAACAGAGAGCGAAGTCGAAACCAAGTCACAGGGTAGCGGTGAGTTGATAGAGGATCTTGTCTACTGCTTCTCGCGCTGCGGTCAGTGGATCTGCCGTAAACACTGACAGAACCGGGCAGTCAGTGTGGGTAACGGCAATACCGCATTCTGCCTTCCCTGATGGGTCATAAACTGTGGCAGCCATAGTAACTGTTGCCCTCTTATCAACCCCAAAAAGTGTTACAGCCGGATTTAGGAGGAAAGACATTGGGTTACGCAAGAACTCGACAAACACGGTCGTTGCCAGGAGTAGCATTGTGCGCTCCGGCCTAAAGGAGATATTCGTCCCCCAAGAGACAACACGAAAAATAATAAGGTAATCACAATTCAGGATTCGTGTCAGTTCTCTCATTTGCCCTATCGAAGTATCATCATCGATGCGCGTATTGGTAACCCTCTGCGCATATATGACATCTTCTGGGCTAGAGACTACTGCACCCGTTAGAATCGGGGAATGCTTGTTGATGTAATCTCCAAGGGCCTCGAATTCCACCGCGGGAACAGAAGGGTTTGCTTCAAGGTAAACGGCAAGCCTTGGTCCTTGAGAATACCCAGAAACAACCAGAGATAGAACAACCAATATTGTTGCGCACGCACACAGAACCCACGATCCACCTCTGAGCATGATCCCCCTTCATTTACACCAATGTCTCTCATCTCTATTCTGCCTTGATGTTGTTCCAATGGGATGAAAGGAGTTAGGGCCTTATTCCCGTTTTGTCCACTCTCTGCATGACATGTGTCCAACGGGAAAGCTATTCTAGAGGGAGATCTCCTGCGGCTGCTGGGCAGCGTGTGGGTGTTCGGGGCCACAGTAAAGCTTAAGTTTGCGAAGCATTTGTCGACTGAGATTGTTCTTTGGAAGCATACGACGCACTGCTTCGCGGAGCGGAAGTGTGGGTCGTCTAGCGATCAATCGACGATAATTCATTTCCTTCAGCCCGCCGATGTATCCACTATGACGTTGGTAAAGCTTCTGCTCCCACTTATTACCAGTTAAGGCTATCTTCTCGGAATTTATCACTACTATGTAATCGCCTGTATCGACGCTCGGCGTATAGATCGGTTTGTGCTTACCCTGCAATATAATGGCAATCTCGCTTGCGAGGCGACCGAGGCGTTTTCCGTCGGCATTGACTAGATACCAATTGCGATTCCAGTCCTTGCCTGCTCCTTCTTTCTTCGCCACGTACGTACGTTGCATGTCTTACCCCTCACGATTGCCTAAATATGAACATCCATTATAACGCGGAAATTAATACCTGTCAAAGCTGATGTTGATTGTTTCCTCGGGGCTTGGCCCCGTAGAGACAATTCCGATTGGCGCCTGCAGCTCTTTTGAGATTCGTTCAATGTAAGCGCGAGCTGCTCGCGGCAAGCTTTCATAATCGGTAACTCCCCCAATATCCTCTTTCCATCCTGAGATGCTCTCGTATATTGGCTCACAAAGGGCTAACTGTTCAGCGGAGCCCAAAAAGGTGTTGGTTTCGCCTCCTTCGAGTTGATAAGCTCCACACATCTTGATCTCATCTAGACCAGATAGCACATCAAGCTTAGTAATTGCCAGGGTCGTGGGATCATTCAAAGCAACGGTATGCTTGAGCGCGACCAAGTCAAGCCAGCCACAATCCCGTGGCCGACCAGTTGTCACCCCAAATTCATTTCCTGCCTGTTGCAGGAAGTTCCCCAGTTTGTCGGTTATCCGTGTGGGGAAAGGTCCTCTTCCAACGCGTGTAGTATACGCTTTCATCACTCCAACACGGCAATCAACTTGCGGAAAAGGGATTCCAATCGCGTTCCCCAAGCCCGCAAAAGTAGTGGAAGAAGAGGTAACGAACGGGTATGTGCCAAAATCAAGATCAAGGAGAGCCCCTTGCGCCCCCTCAAACAACACGTTTTCTCCTCTGTTTAGGGCCTGCGCAATGATGGGAATAGCATTCTTGATCGACCCGAGAAAAGGTTCCGCGGAGGCCAGCAGATCCTTAGCCAGCAGATCCGTGGAAAGGGAAGAGATCTCCGGAGAATCCGGCCATGCTCGCTTTAGCATACTAATCTTCTGAGCTAGCTTCTTGCGCAGGCGAACCGGATGCAGCAGGTCACCGGCCCGGATTCCTACCCGTGCGACTTTGTCACGGTAGGCAGGGCCAATACCCCTGCGTGTTGTACCAATGCGCGCTCCACCACCCTCAAGCTCTTCCAACAGTCTATGATACGGAAGAATAACGTGTGCATTTTCAGCAATGACAATTTCGGGCTCCCATTTGAGATGGTTAGCGATTAGCCCATACTCTTCGCGCAAGACAGGGATATCTATCACCATTCCACTTGCCAATACACAACAAGCATCACGATAGAAACACCCCATGGGGAGCAGGTGTATGCCAAATTTCTCCCCTCGGTCAATTACGGTATGGCCAGCATTGGGACCACCGTTGTAGCGCACTACCATGTCGGCTTCACGAGCAAGAAGGTGTGTAATCTTTCCCTTTCCTTCATCTCCCCACTGCATGCCGAGAATTGCTGTGGCCATTTCTTTCTCCCCTTTCTCTATTCTGACTTGTCGCTACGAGAAAGCCCAAATATAATTGTTGACGCACCAATTGTCAATTCCTCTGTGTATTCATAATCCTGTTCTAGCCTTGAGACGAGGTCAACGGCAAGGATTTCGGCTGCTATTGTTTCTCTGTGCTCCGTAATGAGATCAGTCAGTCGTCTGTCAGTCTCATAGCCAACGATAATGCGGTCGCTTACCGCAAAACCAGCTTCTTTGCGGAGCAATTGAACACTGTGCATTATCTCGCGCATGAGGCCCTGTTCTCGCAGCTTGTCACTTAGGTTAGCATCAACAAGAAGGCGCACTTCACCCTCTTCGGCAAGCAGGAACCCCTTAGGTGGAACGGCTTCGAACGATACATCTTCTTCTCTTATCTCCACATCCTCATCGTCTATCTGCGCCTCAATACTAGTTCCCGCGTCAAATGCCTTGACCAGGCTTTCGGGAGACTGTGTCTTGAGCCAAGCTGCTGCCATTTGCGCCTTCGCGCCAAGGCGTGGCCCGAGTGTGCGAAAGTTTGGGTTGGGCGTTTTCTTAAGGTATGCTTCCACTGTTGGGACTTGCTCTATCGTGCCCACATTCAGTTCCTTCTCAATCAGCCAACAGATTTCTTCGCCCAATGGAAGATTGGTCTCAACCAGGATTCTGTGAAGGGGTTGGCGAACTTTTATGCGCGCTCGATTTCGTGCCTGGTGGCCAAGGGAAACCACCTGACGAGCAGCAGCCATTGCCAGCTCAAGGTCATGATCGACTTGTCCGTCTTCGCTGTCTGGATAGGAACAAAGGTGTACGCTTTCAGGATCACCCATCGTACGGAGCCGCTGATAGATTGCTTCTGTGATGAATGGCACAAACGGAGCAAGAATTCTTACCAGGTCGATCAACACTCGGTATAGAGTTGTGTAAGCGGCAATCTTGTCCCCTTCCATCCCTCCTTTCCAGAATCGTCTACGCGATGATCGAACATACCAATTGGATAGCTCCTCGAGGAGGGATTCGATCGCTTCTGTGGCGCTAACGACGTCGTAATTATCCAAGCCTGTTGTTACCTTGTTCACCGTCGACGACAGGCGAGACAAGATCCACTTATCAAGTACATTAAGCTGCTGTCTTGTCGCCTGATGCTTCATCGGATCAAAAGAATCAATTGACGCGTAGAGGGCGAAGAAATTGTATGTGTTGCATAGCGTATCCAAGAAGCGGTACAGTGGTTCCTTGACATTGGCTTCGCCCAATCGCTTCGACTTCCAGGGAGCACTTGATGAATACAGGTACCAGCGAAGGCAATCAGCCCCATATACATCGATTAGCTCCCATGGATCAACAACATTGCCTTTGCTCTTACTCATCTTAAGACCGGATTCATCTAAGCCAAAACCGGTTGCAATGCAATTCCTAAACGGGGCTTCTCCATGGATGATAGTGCTAGTTGCAAGTAGCGTGTAGAACCAACCGCGAGTTTGGTCCACTGCTTCACATATGAAATCGGCAGGGAAGCTGTTCTTGAATTCATCTGTGTTCTCGAACGGATAGTGCCATTGCGCTGTGTGCATGCTCCCTGAATCGAACCAGGCATCAATCACGTTTGGCACACGCCGCATCTTGTTACCACATTCCCCACACACAAGCTCAACAGCATCAATGTATGGACGATGAAACTCAACTGTACTGGCAAGCTTCCTGTCCACCGCAAGTTCCACCAACTGGGCGCGGCTAGCTACAGCGATCACTTTGCCACAGCTTTCACAAATCCATAGGTTAAGCGGAGTCCCCCAATAGCGATCACGGGAAAGGGCCCAGTCCTTAAGGTTGGCAAGGAAATCACCAAGTCGACCGGACCCAACATGAGCAGGATACCAGTTGATCTGGCGATTATTTGTGTTTAGCTGATCCTTGACAGCCGTTGTCTTGATGTACCAGGAATCCATGGCGTAGTAAAGAAGAGGTGTGTCGCAACGCCAGCAAAATGGATACTCGTGTTCATAGAGCACAAGTCGGTACAGCAGATTACGCTTCGTAAGATCGTCAATAAGCAGGGGGTCGGCCTCCTTAACAGAAGTTCCCGAGCAAAGCGGGAATTCCTTGGTGAACTCCCCGCTAAGATTGACGGGATGGAAAAACGGAAGCCCTTCTTCCTGCGCAAGTTGATAGTCATCCTCGCCGTAGGCAGGCGCGATATGCACAATTCCTGTTCCTTCTTTCATATTCACAAACTCCGCCGCGTGTACCGAGTAAGCTGTTGCATCATCAACTAGCACATAAGGTGGCTCATAACGCAGTCCCACCAGCTCCTTTCCCAAAAACTGACGAACTACCCTGTAGTCTCCTTCTAGGGCCTGCCCAAGCAGGGCTTTGGCCAGGATCAACCGTTCCCCGTTCTGCTCCACTTCGGCGTAGGTTGCGCGGGGAGCCACGGCTAGCGCCACATTTGCCGGCATAGTCCATGGAGTTGTCGTCCAGGTGAGAAGTGCTGTCCTTCCGGGAAGTTCCTGTTTGTAGCAACATTCCTCATCACCGTTTATCAACATCCTCACTGAGATGGATGGATCCTTCACTGTCTTATAGCCTTGCGCAACCTCATGAGAAGAAAGACCAGTTCCACAGCGTGGACAGAATGGAAGAACCTTGTGCCCTTGGTAGAGCAAGCCCCGGTCAAACATCTGGGCCAATTCCCACCAGACAGATTCAATGTAATCGTCGGTGTAGGTAACATAAGCATTTTCCTCGTCCATCCAGAAACCCATCCGTTCAATCATACTCTCCCAATCAGCCTTGTATCGCCATACGGATTCCTTGCATCGTTTGACAAAGCGTTCTACACCATAAGCCTCGATCTCTGGCTTACTGTTTACGCCTATTTCTTTCTCTACCTCAAGCTCCACTGGAAGCCCATGCGTATCCCATCCTCCCTTGCGAGCAACATAATAGCCTTTCATCGTCTTGTAACGAGGGAAGAGATCCTTGTACACACGTGGCATTAGGTGTCCAAGGTGAGGTTTGCCATTTGCAGTTGGTGGGCCTTCATAGAAAACGTAGCGCTGTCCACCCTTTGTCTGTTCCAGACACTTGGCAAACGTGTCTTGCTGCTGCCATAAAGCGAGGGCTTCCTTTTCTCGGACAATTGGGTCCTTTACTAGTTCTTCATATCCTTCCATTACTACCTCTCTTTCAGAAAACAGCGATCATGGACACTCTAAGAACGCGGTTGGTATGCAAACAAATAGACAGAACAGCCCCATCGCTGAGGCTAAATAATATAGATCAGAAGCGGCAAGGAAACCAGATTTCTCATCAACATTGTGAGATCACAATCTATGATAGCAATCACCAAGGCAGCAGTCAAGCCTAACTTATGAACATGCGTTGCGCAGCATCTATACCCTAGGCGCTGCAAGTATTCTTCCACCGGCGAAATCGACTAATCACAAAGCCTGTTCCTAGAAGTCCAATTGCGCTTCCAAAAGGAAAGACTCCCCGTAGTCCTACTAGGTCAACCATCACCCCACACATTGCTGGGCCTAGCATCTGTCCAACGGCGAACGCCCCTCCATACAAGCCGGCCATTGTCCCCATCCCATATTCGCGTCCTAATTCGGTGCGGATTACCAGTACGGACGCCCGAGATAGAGCGGAAAGTCCTCCTATGCCAAACATAATGAGAGCTACGCCCCACACACTGTGAACAAACGGAACTAGAAGGAGCAACAGTGGAGCAAGAGTGCTGCCAATGATGATCTGTGGGAATTTAGGGTAGCGATCGGCCAAGAAACCAAACGGAATTTGCAGAAGTCCTCCCCCAAACATGTACACTGAGAGGATTATCCCCACACTTCCTTCACCTAGCCCACTTGTGGCTGCGGCAAATAGCGGGTAGAAGGTGTTAAATCCTTGACGCCAGAAACCTCGCGTGGCCATATAAACACAGATCGCCTTTACCGCGTCGTTTTTCATTAGTTCGCGAATAGGAACAATATCACTTGCCGGCTTGCGGTGGTGTTTGCGCTTAGAATCATCCGCTGGCAGAGTTGCCGTAATCAGGATAAGAGCAACCAGGCTAAGGGTTCCCATCGCGTAGAAAGCCATCTGATACGACCATAGCTCGCTTAGTTCTCCACCCAGCATGGGTCCTATAGCCATTCCTAGAAACATTGACGAGTAAAAAAGGTTCATATATCGTCCCTCCTTGCCAGTTGGGGTGATGTCGCCAATATATGCCTGAGCTATTGGAGTGATCATCACAGAAGCAGCGCCCTGAAGTAGGCGAAAGAGACCAAGCTGCCACAAGCTGTTCGCCGCCACATACAGAATGGAAACGACGGCGTAACCGGCCAACCCAAAGATGAGCATGCGTTTCCTTCCGATCCGGTCAGAAACCCTGCCTAGAAATGGACCAAGCAAAGCACGTGATAGAGAAAAAGCAGCAAACACAATGCCGACTGAGGTTCCACTCGCGGCGAATGTCTTAGCATAAAGAGGGAGAATGGGGGCAATGATACCCACGCCAATCATGGCAACAGCAACTGAAATAAAAAGGCTAATGAAGACTTTTCTCACGTCAATTCCTGACCAACTGGGATTCTACTCACTCTAGCCGATTTACGATGTCTATTCCAACTGGATCGAGCTTGCCTGTGATGACTAGCGGATGTAACATTTCCACTCATGAAGTCAAAACTGCCCAGCCCAGCGTGGACACGAATCACGCTTCTTTTCTTTGGACATCTACTGAATGATGGCTATGGCAGTTTCTTCGCCCCGCTACTTCCGCTTCTCATTAACCGCCTGGACCTATCGCTTGCCATGGCTGGGCTAGCAGGAACGCTTCACATCGCACTTAGTGCATTTACCCAGCCGGCGCTTGGCTACCTCCTGGACCGAACCCAACGCCTGTCGTTGGTAGTGATTGGACCATTTCTTACTATCTGCGCCATGAGCATGATCGGTAGAGCAGTTAACTTCACACAACTACTGGTCTTGATGGCTGTGGCCGGTCTGGGAACCGCTCTTTTTCACCCCGCGGCCGCCATACTTGTCAGCGGCGGAAATGCGGCTAACCGGGGACTGAGAATGGCGTTCTTCTCTGCCGGAGGGACAATAGGTGGGGCAATTACACCATTGTTTATTGTGGTCCTTGCTGCAACGTACGGCCTGACAAGCAGCCCCTGGTTGCTGATCCCCGGTCTGTTGTCGCTTGCAGTATTCACACTTTTTCTTCGTCGTCACCTGCCAAAACCGGTGAGACAAACTTCAACTACGACCAGCCTGCGTGCTATTCCTCGTCAGCTGATCATTCTTTGGTTGGCGATCGTTTTCCGATCCATGGCTACTGTCTCATTCTTGAACTTCCTTGCGGTTATCATAACAGGGCGTGGTGGATCCCCTTTTGCCGGAGGGGTTTCGATCACTGTGTATCTTTTTGCTGGCGCAATGGGAGGCTTCCTAGCCGGGAACCTCTCCGACCGCTTCGGTCGTAAGGTAGTCTTCTTCGCTTGTGCTGTGCTCTCAACGCCATTCTTCCTTCTCTTTCTATACGGACCGCCAAGCCTTGGGCTTGTTTCCGTGGCCATGGCAGGTCTATTCATCTTCTCTTCAACCCCAGTTGGCGTAGTTGCGGCACAAGAGCTCCTCCCCAGGAACACAGGCTTGGTTTCCGGGTTTGTTATGGGTTTTGCGTGGGGTGTAAGTGGATTGATTCTGGTCTTGATTGGGAGATATGCAGATCTGTATGGTCTTCTCCCGGTGATGACAGGGGCTGCCTTTCTTCCCTTAGTGGCCGGAGCGTTGATTCTCTTCTATCGTGACCCACATATGAAAGCAAGTGCCGCTCAACCGGAGAAGCTATGACGGTTGACCAGTATCGGCAGATGGAATCACTCGCTTGCGCTCCAAGTCGCCATGCGCCCTCTCAACAAGCGCATCCAAATCGATAGAAGCGCTGAGCCTGTTCTTGTTGCGTAGGTGAAAGAAGAACTCCATGTTTCCTGCTGGACCAATAAGTGGAGAACAGATGGCAGAAGCAACCCCCCAAGGCGTTGTCTCTTCAACGAATAACCGTAGTTTCTCCAATACCCCCAGGTGAACAGCCGGATCCCTTACTACGCCCCCTCTCTTTACCTCGCTCTTTCCTGCCTCAAACTGAGGCTTAACCAGCGTGATTAATTCACCATTAACGTTCACGAGTTCATGAAGTGGTGGAAGGATAAGGCGCAGTGAAATGAATGAAACATCGATTGTTACAAGATCGACCTGCTCGGAAATGTCCTCGAAGGTCAAGTAGCGTGCGTTTATCCCCTCTCGCACTACAACGCGGGGGTTGTGCCGCAGCTGCCAGTCGAGTTGGCCTTTGCCTACATCCACGCTGTGTACTCGCTCTGCTCTTCGCTGAATCAAACAATCAGTGAATCCCCCAGTAGAAGCGCCGATATCAAGGCAAATCTTTCCCGAGGGGTCAACTTTGAAGCCAACGAGAGCCGCAGCTAGTTTCGTGCCGCCTCGACTAACGTACGGTTCATTGAACATGAGTTCAATCGTTGCTTCTCGATCGATCATGTGTCCAGGACGGTAGATAGTATGCCCCTCTACGCGCACCTGGCCGGCCATGATCGCCCGCTGTGCCCTAGAACGGCTCCTAACTAGTCGTCTCTCTGTGACAAGTTTATCAAGCCGTTCCTTCGTCGCAGTTATCCTGCCGCTCCTACCAACAATTTAGTGGCTTTGTACTTGGTCAGTCCCTTTTCTAGCAAGGAAACTGCACGGATGATCTTCTCTTCCTCTAAGACATAGGCTAGGCGGATCTCATCTTTTCCTTTTCCCGGTGTCTGATAAAACCCGGTTCCTGGAGCAATCATGACCGTCTCACCATCAAAGTCAAAGTCAGTCAGCAACCAGCGCGCAAAGCACTCAGAGTCATCAATTTGAGGGAACTTGGCAAACATATAGAAGGCGCCAGCTGGTCGTCTGCAGATCACGCCAGGAATTCCTTGGACTGCTTTATACATCGCATCTCGCCGAGAGTGAAACTTGTTGATCATCGTATTGATAGTCTCCTTGTAGCTCTTGTCGGAGAGGAAAGCAGCTAGTCCAAGCTGGCTCAACGTAGGAGGTGAAAGCCGGCTTTGAGCCATCTTGGTTATTGTGGTCATCAACTCCTTGTTCCGGCTTGCTATTGTGCCAATTCTTGCTCCGCAAGCAGAGATGCGTTTTGAGATACTGTCTACCAATATCGCATGTTGCGAAAGCTCGGGAAAAGAAAGGATACTGATCGCCTTTCCCTCGTAAACATACTCACGATATACCTCATCTGAAATAACAAACAGGTCGTGCTTGAGCGCTAATTCAACGATTCGAGCGAGTTCCTTCTCTGTGTACAGAACGCCGGTTGGGTTACCCGGATTGGAAAACAGAATTGCCCTTGTCCGAGGCGTAATAACCTCTTCAATTTCCCGGACATTGGGAAGACGAAATCCATTCTCCGCGTGAGTGGTTAATGGAACTACCTTGATGCCTGCAAGCTGTGAGTTTCCAAGATAATTGGGATAGAATGGTTCAGGAATAATCACTTCTTCCCCAGGATCCAGTGTTGCCTGGAGCGCAAAGGTAAACGCTTCGCTTCCACCAATCGTGACAGAGAGCTCAGTTGATGAAAGCTCTAGCGAGTTATCGGCATAGTAGTTACGCAGCGCTTCCAATGTCTTTGGCAAGCCCCGCGATGGGCTATAACTAAGCACATCGATATCCGCCAGTCTCACCCCATCCATGAACGCGCGAGGAGTAGGAATGTCGGGTTGACCGATATTCAAGTGATACACAGTCTTTCCTTCTTCCGTAGCTTTCATCGCCAGAGGCGCCATTTTGCGGATTGGAGAACCGGTCAGTTTAGCTGTCCGTTGGGATAGCTTAGGCATGATTTAGTACTAGCACCTCCAGTTTGCTGGGGAGATTCTCTTTGCTGAGAATGACCTCTGCTGTACCGATTTGTTTCACATTTTCCATCTTCTCTGTAAAGTTCTCCACCGGAACGATTGGAAAATCCTCATCCAGCTGATCGGTCTTGTAATGCATCGGAAATACAACCTTGAGGTTTTCCAGCTCCCCAATTAACGCCCGCGCTTCATCTGGGTCAATCGTATAATAGCCCCCAACAGGGATAAACAACACCTCTATGCTAGAGAGCGCCGCTAGCTGGTCATTGCTCAGCGGATGCCCAAGGTCACCCAGATGGGCAAGGGTGATTCCCTCCAGTTGAAAGATAAAAATCGTGTTCTTTCCACGTTTTTGTCCGCCGACGTTGTCATGGAAACTCGCTATTCCTTCAAAAACAATTCCATTGGCTTCATGCTTTCCCTCTCCTCGGATGATCTTGGCGTTTCCCCCTAGTCGCCCAACAGCGTTATGATCCCCATGCTCATGGCTTATTGTGATCGCATCCACAGATAACTCGGGCATGCCATATCCGATTGATTCGTCAAAAGGATCGGTGACCACCTTCCCTTCGTTGCTCTCAACCAAAAAAGAAGCATGTCCTATCCATGTAATCTTCATTCTGTTACCTCCTGAGACGCTGTCTCAAGCATTATCTTCACCAGTTCCGAGAATGTTATTCCCCTAGCTGCTGCTGCCTGCGGAAGGTCGCTTGTAGGAGTCATCCCAGGGACCGTATTTACTTCCAGCACAAAAGGAATACCATCTTTGCTCAGACGCAGGTCGACACGAGAGAACCCGTAACAACCAATGGCATGATGAGCCGCAAGACTTGTTTCTTGCACCCTGTTAGTGAGTCCTTCATCAAGTTTGGCCGGTATCACAAATTGCGTCCTGCCTTTCGTGTACTTAGCCTCATAGCTGAAAAACTGGTCTTGCGCCCTTATCTCTACCACCGGAAGGACTTCGTCCTTTCCATTGTGGCGAAGCACTCCCACCGTCAGTTCGTGTCCTGGGATATATTCCTCGATAAGTAGTGATCCAAAGCGAGACAATACCTCTGTTGCAGCTCCCATAAGTTCTGATTCCTCACTTAGGATCGTCACCCCAATGCTTGAGCCTTGCCTACATGGTTTCAGTACAACTGGAAAACTAAGCTTCTCAATGACTTCCCGACAAAACTCCTCCATTGGCTCGCCGGGTTGGTAAACGCAAGCCTCCGGTACGGGTATTCTCTTGGAGCGTAGAGTTGTCTTGGTGCGCGCCTTATCCATAGCCAACGCGCTTGCCAGAGCCCTGGAACCACAGTATGGAATGCCCATCACATCCAGAAGCATCTGCACCGTTCCATCTTCGCCCGCCCCACCATGCAGACAGATAAAGGCGGTATCTATCCCCCGTAACCCTTGAACGAGGTCATCCAAGTCATCAATCTCGATCAGCTCACATCGCTCGCCAAGGTCACGCAATGCGCTATCAACCCGCTGTCCGGAAATCAACGAGACCTCGCGCTCCGAAGAATCCCCTCCAGCGAGCACGCCAATCATCCTCTCCTTCTTCATAGACCTAAGTATAGCAATGCCGCCACAAAAAAACTCTCTGTCGCCCCGTCTAGAAATGTACTCGAAGCGGGATGTTTACCTGTGGAATGAGAGAGACTTGCCCTGTGGAATAAGAAAGATGGGGATATTCCACGGGGTGAAGGATATTCCACGGGGTAAACCTCCTGTTCTGAGTACATTTCTTGGATGAGGCAATGCGAGTCCTTGACTTAGCGCGAACTAGCTCTTAAAGTAATCCACGCTTTCTGCCTCATGTCTTCATTGTCAAATAGGAGGAGTAGAAAAATGCATGAGTTGAGTACGAAAACAAGAGTTACGCCTACCGCGAGCAAGGAATTCCTCAAGAAGATCCTCATTGCAGACGATAATCCAGATATTCTCGGGCTACTAGGTCGAATCCTTGAGTCGATGGGTTATATAGTGCTTAGCGCAAGAGATGGCGAAGAGGCGCTCGACATCTTTAACGTCGATAACCCGCATTTGGTTATCCTGGATGTAATGATGCCCAAGAAAGACGGTTGGGAAACTCTTCAGGCAATTAGACTCAAATCTCATGTCCCAGTCATTATGCTAACGGCACTCTGCTCTCCGGATGATCACGTAAAAGGATTTGCGTACGGTGCAGATGATTACATTCCAAAACCTTTTGCTAACCGTGTACTCAAGGCTAGAATCAAAGCAGTTATGAAACACCGAGCTCTTCCTATGGCGAAATCAAGCATGACCAACACACAGACCGGTGCCAAAGCCCCCCTTGTGGAAATTGATGATTCGAGAAAACAAGTGCGAATTCGTGGCGAGCGGTGTCGCCTGACACACAAAGAATATCAGTTGATCACCCTACTTGCTTCGGACCCAGGCAAAGTGTTTTCGCCGCAAGAAATTATCGACCAGCTTTGGCCACATAATTCTGGTATGACGAAAGTAGATGTTCACCAGCGCATCTATCTGCTGCGTCGAAGGGTTGAGCAACAGCCCAAGAAGCCTCAGATTATCTTGACGATCCGGGGTTTTGGGTATCGCATTTGCGATCAACTCATCAACGTGTCCTCATAGCATGAAGCCTGACGGGGGCTCGTGGAATTGGAAACCGTATAGTGCAAGACTTAGGCAGATGCAGAAGTCGGCTTGCGCGATATCCGTACCAGAATAATAAGCGATATCACCCTTGATAGCATGAGGCGAAGTAGCATGCTCTGTCTTGGACACAAGACAAACCACCTCACCACTATCACTCTTGGCTGGTTACGTCTGTCTAGAGGAAGCAACAATGAATGATAGACCTGTCGTCCCTGACTCCCAATGCCCACCCATTCAGACTCTGCTAATCGAAGATAAGCTTGCTGACTGTCACTTGGTCCAAGGGATGCTTGCTGAAGCAGCAGATATCCTATTCAACTTGAAATGCGCCAATTGCCTTGCCACAGGATTGGAGCTTCTTTCCCGCAACGACATTGACGTAATCCTGTTAGGGCTCTTACTGCCTGACAGCAAGGGGCTTAGCACGTTTGTTAAGGTGCATGAACAGGCAGGTGAAGTACCGATTGTAGTGCTAACTGATCTCGGCAACGAAGCAGTAGCTCTTGAAAGCGTGCGCATGGGTGCGCAAGACTACTTAGTCAAGGGACGTGTGAATACGGACTTACTTGTGCGCTCCATTCGTTATTCAATTGAACGCAAGAAAGGAGAGGTGGAGCTGCGCAAACTGAACGAGACAAACAGGAGAACAGTGGTAATGGTTGCCCATGATTTGAGGTCCCCGCTTACAGCTATTCGAGGATGCGCTGAACTTCTGCATGATGGTGAAATCGGCACAGTCTCCACAAGACAGCAAGAGATGTTGGGCACCATAATTCGCAACACTCAGCAACTCTCGTTGTTGGTTAACACCTTTCTCGATTTTGAGCAAATAAGAGCCCAGACTCTTCATCTTGACCGAGACTATTTCTCTCTTGAAGGAATGCTCTCTGCAGTTGCAGAGGAGTTTAAGCCTGATGCTTTAGCAAGAGGGCTGGAACTTCGGACAGACCTCGGAAGTTCCTTGCTCATCTATGGTAGCAGGGAGCAATTGGCACGTGTTTTCCATAATCTTCTCTCGAATGCGATCAAGTTCTCGGACATAGGCGTGATAACCTTGAGAGCATGGAAGGAGAAGAATCTTGTGCTGGTTGATGTGATTGATCAAGGACGCGGTATCCCAAAGGAAGAATTGCCCCACATCTTCGAAAAGTTCTACCGAGCTCGTCACCTCGATTCAAGCAATCCCAGAGAAGGTATCGGTTTAGGGCTAACAATCGCTCAAACGATCGTAGAGGAACATGGCGGGATGCTTCGAGTAAATTCGAAAGCAGGAGAGGGGAGTACCTTCTCTGTTATTTTGCCCATTGCCCCAGAGCGCAGGAAGCACTCAGGAAGCCGCTGAGCCCACAACATATTTCCATTGGCACCTTCCCACTCTCTCCAGACTCAATGCAAAGATTGGGACATCCCTAACACGGTACTCAGCCCTCACATAATCTTCTCTTTTATATTCCGCAATTGCCCCTGGCTGGCAAGAGCTTGACGCTGTAACTCTATGAATCCATTGAACTCAATGGACTATATGTTGCTGCTGACGTGCTGTTTGCCTTGTTTGGCTAAAGCCTTATTGAGGTAAACTTGAGCAAGATATGAGTTTCCTTCTATCTACGCTAAATTTTCTATCTATTGTTCTCCTTAGTAATCCTCCTTAGGATATGATCAGAGGCTCAAATGAGCTGTGGATTAGTACATCCCAGAACGATGCGAAGTTCGTCGGACAACGAAGTGAAAACGGCGGAAAGCTTTCCATTCTGAAGTTGCCTTATGAAAGGCGAGAAGGTGTTGCGCAATGTTACAGGAGAAGTCTATACCAAAGGTTAACCGCTTAAGATATCGCTGGGAAAAAGACATGGGAATCAATACACAAGTTCCCCGTAAACTAATAGGCCACATCACATCGATCCAGGGTTATGCTGAGCTATTATATGATGGAGGCGTGGATCAGCTTTCCACACAACAACAGGAGATACTGGAAATCATCATTCGGAATAGTGAGCGGCTTTTTGCTGAATTGAGGGAGGTCGATATTGCAGCCCGAGGAGAGCTGTACTGGTTGCGTCAGCGTATGGCACAGCTCGAACAGGCCAACAGTAAACTATCGAAACTAACGACTCTAGAATAGAATCGATGATTATTCCTTTACTGGCCTAAATGCCACATTCACTTCCTCTGGTCTCCCATTCTCTCCGCTAGGGAGAAAGGCCTAGAACCGTGTGAAGTGACAACATTCTGACCTGACGTCAAGTGTCAAGATGAAATCATCTAGGCAGACAATGGTTTTGCTGCTTCGATACTTCCGTTGAACGAGATTCCTATTATACTAAGAATGGATTAAGGCGAGCATCTGCATCAATTCGGAACGCCCGCTTCCGAAGAATAGAGCTGCTCAGCACGCCGTATTGCCAGGGTGTTATACAGTGGCCAGCAAGCCATCACTTCTGGGTCTTCAGCTAGCTCAAGCGCGGCGCTAAGTTCGTGGCGGAAAATGTCCCATTCTTGTTCGGGCTTGGCACAGTACTCGGCGTAGTCCACGTAGTTCTCCAGAAAACTTGGTTCAAGCTCGATTGCGCGTTCAAAGGCTGCTTTGGCTTGCACCATATCTCCCCCGAGGAATGTTGGAACCTTGGCCAGGAATGACCCCAATGCGCGCCACGGCCCACCCCCAAGATAGGCTTCATCGAGCTCGACTGCGCGCTCAAATGCCGCTCGCACATCCCTCATCCCACCAGAGATTGCGGTCAGCCAGTGAAACTCAAGGTACTTGCCACGATTGTTCCCATACCAGAATAGGGCAATTGCGTCATCTGCCGACTCCAATGCGGCGCGAAAGCCTTGTTCTTCACCTTGTACGAAACTGGGGTCGAGGCGCAAGCTCGTAAGCGCATGGGCCTGTCCCTTGGCAAATGCCTTTTCCTGGTCGCCTCGATCGGTAATGTAGGCAAAGCCAAGTTCGAAGTACCCTTGTGAAAGACGATTAGCTATGTGTACACGCGTCTGTCGCTCCTCTTCGGGGACAAGGTCAAGCAGCTGTTCATAAGCAGTAAGAGCCGTCTCAAGCCGTTGTTGGTAAGCCTCGAATTCAAAGCTCCCATCCCAGCGGTCGAATGCAGCGTCAGCTACCTCGATCTTATCGCTTGTCTCCGCAAAGGCACCCAACGACACAAACAGTATGAGTACTAACAGCTGGCACATCACTTGTTTCTTCAATACACTTTCCTCCTTA
>DAOVAR010000062.1 GCA_030670905.1 Candidatus Bipolaricaulota bacterium | reverse complement strand
GGAAGCTGAGATTGATGGACAAGTCTTGTGGATGACTTGTCCCCGATCGCATAAGCCAAAGGCATAGGAGGATGCATAAATGAAAATCGGAATTATCATCTGTGATCGGTATCGTTCTTTAAGCTAAAGTCTTCAGAGATCCTTGAACAAGTAGTTGATCGATTCACTTCCGGTTTCCTCAGCGATCTCCGCGTCCTCTCCGTGATGGAGGTAATCCTACCATGGATTAATACTACCCGAGAGGTAACCTTGCTAGAATCAGCCCTTGACTTGGCGCTTCTTAGCTCCTAGACTGGTAGAAGATGTCCACCATATGTCCCGGTGATTAACCGGCTCTCACGCAAAGGAGGGGTAAATGGCACTGGAGAAAGTCTTGCTAGAGAAAATAGAGGAGTGGGTACACAAGGGGCTAATCTCTCCCGAACAAGCAGACTCGCTTAGGCAAGACGAAACAGAACCTGAGGATATCCCGCGAGCTCACCGCGTGAAAACGGATGAAATCCTTGTCTATCTGGGCAGCCTCATCATCTTTCTGGCAATAGCCTTCTTGGTGGGTCTGAACTGGGAACCGTTGGGGAGCACGGCTAGGATACTCTTAGTGGCGGTTCCTACAGTTTGTATGCTAGCGTTGGGCGGATGGTTCCGTGGTTCAACAAGCGCACGGCTGCAAAGAGGAGCACAGGCCTTGTGGCTGGGGGGCTGTCTGGTGAGTGGGTTTGCTTTCGGTGTAATCGTGTATGAACTAGCTCTCATCGATTGCTCCAAGCTTCGCGAAGTAGGACCGAGCCATCTGCTGTTCGTAACAAGCTGTCTATGGGCAACCGGCCTAGCTGGGGCTGCCCTTATCTTACTCAGCACAGTTACTCAGAGTATCGTCTTCCATCTGTTTGGTAGTGCCACACTGCTTACATTCGTGGGGTGGCTGGGCCACCAGCTCGTGTCTTTCTCCTCCTTCCATAAGAATCTGGTGCTTCTTGCGCTTGGCGTGGCAGTTGCTGCGTTATGGTTGGCACTCTCAGAATGGCTACTGTCAAGGGAAAGGAAGGATTTGATACGGGTATCTCGCATGTTCGGAGCCTTGACCGTGATAGGATTTACCCTGGTCCTAGCTATGCGAGAATATGGACAGCTGTGGCAGGAAGCAGTGATGGCTAGCATAGCGTTCTTGGCCGATCTTTCCTTTACTATCGCCAGCGTGAAGCGCCAGTCGCAAACATTCTTGTACAGTGGCGCAGCCGGCCTTCTTGTTTTGATAACCTATCTTACTGTCGATCACTCTACGGGCAAAATTGCAATGCCCATTGCCCTTCTGATTATTGGGGCACTGTTTATCGGGTTGGGGTTGGGAACGAAGCAACTGATAAGACGTGTACGTAAGTCCCGATAGGAGAGACGATAAGGCTCTCCGTCCGTCTGAGATCACTGCTTGATTCTTGAAATGGTGAAATCCCTACTGTCAACTTAGTGCGCCATCCAAGAGCTGTAATTTCCCCACTCATGACCGGCAGGCCGAAATATGGTTTATGTCCTCATAATCACTCGCGCCAGAGATAATACCTGCCGTGTGTCGGCTAGCGCTGCAGATATGGTGTAAAATGACAGAGATGATCGCGGGAGTTGTTCTAGGAAGTCTGTTCTTGTTGCTCGTTCTGGCTCTACACCAGCGCGTGTGGATCAAGGTCGTTTGGGCCCCTGACAGTAGGTTGATAGAGGTGCGCTACCTGTTCCTGCGCCTCCATGGGCCAAGGAGACACCGAAAGAGGGAGAAAAGACAGAAGAGACGTAAGACCGGTGTTCTACGGTGGGTTAGATTGGTGCCAGAACTGGTCCGTGCCCTTGGCAAGGGCCTCGGTTTCCTTGTCAGACACAGCCAACTCCGGCATCTTCGGCTTGAGGGGACCATTGGAACTGAGGACCCTGCCATTACAGGCATCGTCTGGGGCTCCATTCAGGCATTCCGTGGACTGCTGCCGTGCGCTTCAAAGTTGGAGCTTACCATCGCGCCCGATTTTGTTGAAGAGCGTGTCTCGCTCACCCTTGACGCGGAGGGTGTGATGCGCATGGCGGTTGTTTTGACTACAATCACTATTGTCCTGTGGTATATACCAAAACGCAGGCTTTGGAGCCTGCTGCGGGACCGAAGTCGCAAAGGAAGAAAGAGTGCCTCGCCTCATGCGAGGTCAAAGGAGGTGAAGGCTGTATGATTGTTCAGGATGTGCTTAGGCAGCTTGCGGAGGACATGAAACAGTTTGCCAAGACGGAGACGATCTTCGGCGAACCGATTGAAATTCAAGGAAACACTGTCATCCCCGTGTGTAAGATGTCGATCGGGTACGGTGGAGGTGGTGGTGAAGGCGAAGGCACTGATGAGAAGAAGAGGGGTGGAAAGGGTAGTGGCGCCGGCGCCGGGGCTGGGGTAAAGATTGAACCAGCCGCGCTGATTATCGCCAAAGAAGGTGAAGTCTCGGTAGTAGGGATCCGAGCCAAAGGATCCAAGCTGGAAGCTCTGCTACAGATGATTCCAGAGACGATTGAAAAACTGAAAGCGAAAAAGACAAAGAAGAAGGAAGCAGGAGAGTAAGTTGAAATGCTTTTCCAGCAAACGCCTCTCGGCATACGAGGTACGCAGTAACGGCTTGTATACGCTCCCGACCTCTTCTCTCTGTGCATGATATGGACTTTCAGTAGCCAGTTGCTCACCACATGGACAAAGCGTAATGAGAAAAGAAACATGAAAACAGAGTTCACGACTTTTCGAGTTATAGAGGGAAAGGAAGATTTCCCGCTGGACGCAGCGTTAGTGCAGCTGCCAATGCATGATTAGGGAGCTATCTCTTGGTGGTGAGGGCTAGGGTGGGCGGCTAATAAGTCATTGCAGCCAAGCTGTTATCCGAGCATGGAATCGTTGTCGGTCTTGTATTGTTTCGGTGATTGTTCGTTTCGTTTTCACCCGTGGGTGACTGAGCTCCTGGCCGTTAGGCCGCAGACACAGGAGAAGAGATAGTCTTCTCCCCACGCTGCGCTGTGCAACACAAAGGCCATTGTGTCGCATAGATTACTGCTATGTCTTTTGCTACAAGAGAGTTCTTGTGGTGGGAGGTATTCAAGGAAGCCATCTTGGGGCTAGTTTTCGAATTCAAACCGATCTTCAGCGAAAAGCTTCAGACAGGCGTCAACAACTTTAGGATCGTATAGCGTTCCCTTCCTCTTTTCGATCTCCTCAAGCGCCTTATCGATCCCTAGTGCCGGACGGTAAGGACGATGAGAGGCCATTGCCTCAACTACATCTGCCACTCCCAGGAGTCTCGCTTCAACCATTATCTGCTCGCCCTTGATGCCTTGGGGATACCCCGATCCATCCATTCGCTCGTGGTGTTGCAGCACGATTTGCTCAATCGGCCAGGGAAACTCGATGTTCTTAAGTATCTCGTATCCAGCTTGAGAATGGCCTTTGATCAGATCGAATTGGGTATCCGTTAGCTTGCTGGGCTTGCTGAGGATCTCCGCTGGTATTGATATCTTACCGATGTCGTGTACAAGCCCAGCTACACGGATTCCCTCGATTTGCTCGTTGGGGAGTTCCATCTCTTTGGCGATAACGCAAACCAGCTGAGTTACGCGACGCTGGTGGCCTGCTGTGTAGGGGTCTCTCATTTCTGTTGTTTGCCCGATGGCTTGAATTGTGCCATTCAAGCTCTCTTGTACCGCTTCTTCTGCCCGCTTGCGCTTACTGATGTCCTCGTGCGTCATGATGACATTCCGAATCTCACCGCTCTCGTCCTTGACTGGGTATATGTATGACTGAATCCAGCGTGTTCTCCCTCTGTCCTCGGTCTTCTGAGGGCCGTACTCAAATGGTGGAAGGGAGAGGGTCTCACCTGCGAATGCCGCTTCAATGTACGGCATAACTCCTAAGCTCTTAGCCTGCTCGTCCTTGAGAATGTTGTATTCGCTCAAATCCTTCAGGGTTATTTCCCAGAGCTTCTCATAGGCATCATTGACCTGCACAATCCGGCCATTGGGAGTCATGATCTGGATGGCGAGGGGAGACTGCTCCATCATGGTCCTGAAGCGTTCCTCGCTCTCCTGCAGCGCTGTTGTTCGTTCCTTCACCAGCTCTTCCAGGTGCTCCTGATACATGAGGTTGTCCTGTTCCAGCCGTTTCTTCTCATCAAGTAGAGCTTTGGTCTTTGCCGCCTTCAAGACCACCTCTTTGATTGCTTGCCTGGATATGGGTTTGGCTAGGTAGTCAAACGCTCCGGCTCTCACAGCCTCGGCAGCGGTGTCTACGTTGGGTTCCCCTGTTATCATGACCACCTGTATTTCCTGCGAAACCTCGTGGATGTTTTTGAGCAGCTGCACCCCGCGTATCTTCGGCAGAATTATGTCGGTTACGATCACATCGAAATCCTGTTCTTCTATGAGTCGTAACGCTTGTGTTGCATCTGCTGCGGTGTTGACTTCGTGCCCATCTTCCTTGATGAATTCGCTGACTGTGATCCTGATGCTTTCTTCATCATCGACGACCAGAACTTTGGAACGCGGAACTCGGAACGCGGAACTCGGAGTTGTAGAATCGGATATCATTTCTTTCTCCTTGCAGTCTTGATGGACGCTACGACCATGGAAAGGATTTCATCGGCTTCCTGATATAGATCCGAAATACGACTCTTCTTCATTAGCCCTGTCTCCACAAGCAGTTCCATCCAGTACATCGACTCGTCTGTTTCTTCCTCAACCGTACCCATCTTACTAATAAAATCGGCTGTCGACTTCGCGCGCTTCGCAGCCCGGTAATTTGCACCGACACTGGTTCCACAACGCAGAAGCTGATTCCGAATGACTCTCGCTACCGGCGTGTGCGACAAGGCATTCAAAAGCGTGATAACTCTTAACGCAAACGCCTTCGTTCTATCTCTCAACTCATCTTTCCCGGTTCCTGTCTTCTTCGCCGTTCCGAGTTCCGCGTTCATTTTGGTGACCACTCGTTGTCTAGGCGAAGGTCCATATGAAATCTGGTGTAGTCCCCAGGCTTGCTCTCCACTGTGAGTTCGCCACGGTGTTCCTTGAGGATGCCGTAGCTCACCGAAAGTCCGAGGCCCGTTCCTTCCTCCTTGGGTTTGGTGGAGTAGAATGGGTCGAAAACACGGTTCGATACATGTTGGGGTATGCCAGTACCGCGGTCTTCCACGGTTGTCCTGATCCATTTCTCACCTTCTCTCTCAAAGGGCCGCACACTGATCTTTAGAACCTTGTCTTCGTGGTAGCCCTCGTAACGTTCGTTAAGGGCATCCCTGGCGTTTGTGAGAAGGTTTAGAATCACTTGCTCTATCTGCTGGCTGCGGCATTTAATCTTTGGAAGA
>DAOVAR010000031.1 GCA_030670905.1 Candidatus Bipolaricaulota bacterium | reverse complement strand
AGGCATGATGGCGGTTTCCGTCGCCTTGTGGCCGTGGTACGCCCGCTTGACCTACGGGATTGCATCGTCACTCAGAAACGAGGCATTCATCAAGGCTGCGGAGTTGGCGGGCGGGAGTACATTTTACATCCTGACCAGAGAACTCTTCATCAACTGTATTCGTCCCGTCCTGACCAAGGCGACACTTGACCTGGGGTTTGCCGTCATTGTGACAGCAAGTCTCAGTTTCGTTGGCTTGGGCATCCAGCCGCCAAGACCGGGACTTGGGACAATGGTTTCCGAAGGTGCGAGACAGATCCCTGGGCAGTGGTGGATCGCTGTCTTTCCAGCTCTAGCGATCATCTATCTTGTGCTGGGATTCAACCTATTGGGAGACGGCTTTCAGGACTTCTTTGCCTCGGAGGAGTACTAGAATGAGCGATAGAACATCCCCCTCACTTCTAGATATCACCGGGCTTTCGGTGTCCTACGCCGTGTATGAAGGCGTACTCCGTGTCCTCAATCGGGTGAGCATGGCACTGCACACCGGCGAAAAAGTGGGGCTGGTGGGAGAGTCGGGTTGTGGAAAGACGACAACGATCCTCAGCATCCTGGGATTGTTGCCCGCCGAAGGGCATATCACAAATGGAAGCATCCGGTTCAAGGGGCAAGACGTGCTCGGACTCAGCGAGAAGGTCTGCAGGAAATACCGCGCGAATTTGGTCTCCGTTATCTTTCAGGATCCAACGGCGGCACTGAATCCCGTGTTCACGGTCGGATATCAATTGGAGGACGCGATTCACTCTTCCCTTAGTCTTGCAAAAAAAAACCCTGGCAAGAGGGATGTACGAAAAAAGGCAATCGAGGCGCTGCAAGCAGCCCAATTGCCCGATCCGGAAAGGATGTTATCGAGTTACCCTGTTCAACTCAGTGGCGGCATGCGGCAGCGAGTGTGCATTGCTCTCGCACTGGCCACCCCTTCAGAGATGATTCTCGCCGATGAACCTGGGACAAGTCTCGATGTGACCATTCATGATCAGATCCTTCGATTACTTAAGCAGCTTGTCGAAGAGAACAATGTGGCCATCCTTCTGATCAGCCATTCTTTAGGGGTTGTCCGGGAGTGGACGGACCGAGTTTACGTCATGTATGCAGGGACGATCGTCGAGTCGAGCAGAACCACTGGATTATTTGAAACCCCCCAACATCCCTATACTGTGGGCCTCCTCAATGCCATCCCAAGGCTCGCTACAAGGAAGGCATTTCACGGTATCCCAGGCCGTGTAATTGAATACATCAATCCTCCGCTGGGGTGCCGGTTTTATGCGCGGTGCATACATCACATGGCAATCTGTAACACCGAGCAGCCTCCAGGTTTTGAGGTTCACGATCAGCATTTCGCGAACTGCTTTCTGTACCGGAGCGATATTACAGAGCGTCCTGATCAACTAGTCCAACACCAAGCTTCACTGTCTCACAGCCTGCAATCGGATGTCCTCACCAAGGGCACAATCACCGCCAAAGCGTCAATTCGTCAGAGTTCCTCTACCTTACACGTTAACAAGGACGCTGGAAGTGAGAGTGAGCTAGTCAGCCTTCGCGACCTCAAGAAGCACTTCAAGACCATCAAGGGGCTTGTCAGAGCGGTAGACGGGATCAGTTTTGCGATTCATGCGGAGGAGACGTTTGGCCTTGTGGGGGAGTCCGGTTCGGGAAAGAGTACGGCGGCTTATGTGATGATCGGCATGCAGGATCCCACCGAAGGAGAGATCTACTATCGCGGTAAGCTTGTGGCCAAGGCGGGGAGAAAGCGCGTGCGGTTTACGGGGAGCGACATGCAAATTGTTTTCCAGGATCCTTCTAGCTCCCTCAACCCTCACAAGACGATCAAGCAAATCCTGGAGATGCCCCTGAGAACCAATAGTGTCCCTGCACGCGAGCGGAACAAACGCGTCAAGGAACTGCTCAGTCATGTTGGACTGCCTGAGGCCTTCCTCAACAAGTATCCAAGAAAAATCGGTGGGGGCGAGCAACAGCTTGTCGGGGTAGCGCGAGCATTGGCTGTCAATCCATCGCTTGTCGTGCTCGACGAGCCCACATCAGCGCTGGATGTGTCAATGCAAGCCAACATCATCAATCTGCTTGCTAGACTCCAGCAGGATCTCTCTTTGGCCTATCTGTTCATCACTCATGATCTCAGCCTAATGCGTAATGTGGCCAGTCGGGTCGCGATTATGTATCTAGGCAAGATACAGGAAGTAGCTTCAACCGAGCAGTTCTTCACCAACCCGCTTCATCCTTACACGAAGACGCTGCTGTCATCGATCCCTGTCGTGACAAAGGAAGACGAACAGGCGAAGCCGCCGAAAAGTAGTTCGAGAGGGGAAATCGCCAGTCCGATCAATCCTCCCAGTGGATGTCGCTTCCATCCAAGGTGTCATCAGTGTGCATCGCGTTGCGGAAAAGAAGAGCCTCCCCTTGTCGAGGTAGAGCCGGAGCATCTTGTGCGATGTTATCAGTTCTGTGACTTCAAGTGAAGGCCGATGGAATCAGATACCAACAGATAGGCATGGTTTCTTAGCGTGATTGGTCTGTAAATAGACTAGCAATACAAGAAGGTATCAGTGATGCGAGAGCAATTGACTAAGGTATGTGAGAGACTAGCTGCGGCCAACATTGACTGGTTTATCCTAGCACCCGGAACAAATCTAGAGTACGTTGCTGGCATCAAACGACGTCCTCCAACGTACTCACGTGTCGATCATCACGGATCTTGGGCGGAAATGGGTCTATTAAAGGTTTCTGGAGAGGTTTTCTACATTGCTCCAAGAATGATTGCCGATTTTGAAGCGGTCAATCAAGACAACGTAGTCATGAAACGGATTGAGGAAGGAAAACCTGTTGAAACCCAGCTTGTTCAGATCCTTAAAGGCATCGGCTTTCGATCCGGTCGTATTGCAGTGGAAGACCAATTCTGGGCACATGCGCTACTTTGGCTCAAAGAGATCTTGCCCGAAATTGCTTTTATCTCGGGTTTTGGGCTAATTGAAGAGGTTCGAAGAATTAAGAGTGCAAGCGAACTGGTGCTGATGCGTGAAGCAACTGCGATTACCGATAGTAGCTTCGCGGAGGTCGTCAAAGGGATCGAGCCCGGGATGAGTGAATGGGACATCGCCACAGAACTGGAGTTGATACTCAAGCGAAAGGGAGCAGAAGCGCTTTCGTTCGCTACCAATGTTTACAGTCACAGCGATGCCCACCCCGGGGATATTCGTCATCGTGAACTTCGCTACTTCCCGCTTCAGCGTGGAACAACCATTGCCTTTGATTTTGGGTGTGTGTACCAGGGATACTGCACCGACTTCGGCCGGACCGTGTCGATCGGAGAGCCGGATAAGACTGTTTGCGCCTACCACAAAGCGATCGTTCATGCACAGCGATGTGGGATCGAGGCGCTGCGCCCCACCGCCCGCGCCAAAGACATCCATCAAGCTGTGTATGAAGGAATGGAGGAAGCGGGTTTTGGTCAGTACTTCGTCCATCGAACCGGACACGGTGTGGGCATGGATGTCCATGAGGCGCCTTTGCTCGACGAGTTGGACGATACCCCGCTTGAAGAAGGGATGACGTTCACAGTGGAACCAAGCGTCATCGTGAATGGGGGACTCTGGGTGCGCATTGAAGACATCGCAGTTGTCGGTGAAAAAGAGGGAGTCCCACTTAGTTGTTACTCAAGCGAGTTGGTTGTTATCTAAGCGACAGCCCACCCGCCAAAGAAAACGCAGATGGAGGTACACGATGAAAATACTCTACATCAATCCGATTACGGCAGACATATATGATGATGATGTCAGCAAGATACTCGAAGCCCACAAAGACGTGGACACACAGGTTGACGTTATTCACCTGGAACCCAAGGCTGGAGAGGTCTCCACACCGTTTCTGCCTCCCATACCTGATTTCTATGATGATCTATTCGACGCGGTAAAACGAGGAGGACGAGACGGTTACGACGGCATTATCATCGGCTGTGCAGCAGACCCTGGGCATAGAGAGGCAAACTACATGAGTTCTGTGCCTGTTTTTGGCCCGCTCCAGGCTGGCCTAAACCTGGCGTGTCTCCTTGGTCGCCGCATCGGCCTGCTTATCCCCAGTCACGATGCAGAAGAAAGAAGCGCGGTTGCCTGGCACGAGGAGACCATACGTCGTTACGGGATTTCAAGGGATCGAATCGTCTTTCGGGCAGTGCAGGTTGGACACCCACCGCAAGAGACCATGGAGAACTGTTTGGCGGAGAAGCGTTGGATCGAGCTCAAAGAGGAAGTGATGTCTCGATTCCGTGGTTCAGTTACGCAGGACGGGATCATCCAGGCAAAGAAGGCGGTTGAAGAGGACCGGGCGGAAGTCTTGTTCTTTGGCTGCACCTTGTGGGGAGGACTCCTTTCCCCGATTGCTCAGGCCGTGGACGTTCCTGTGCTCGATCCTGTCATTACTGTGCTCAAATCCGCTGAGATGGCGATCAAGGCGCGTATTTCCTCCTAGGCCCTAATGTCTGGTCAATTGTTCTTATAGGGTAGGGAAGGCCCTCTCGGCAATTCCCGTAAATGGCGTCAAGACAATAGCTCTGGCGACAAGGAGGTACAGTTGATTTCCGCTGATCGGCCCGAGAGGAGCATCATGAAAACGGTGTTGGAGGTGATAGGTAACCATCTGTGCATTGGGTGCGGTCTCTGTCAGGCTGTCTGCCCGACCAACGCAATCGTGTTAAACTCAAGCTCGACGGGGCTGTCACGCCCACAGCTTGATCCTTCAGCCTGTATCCAGTGTGGGGAGTGCTATCATGTCTGTCCGGGCCGCCAGCTCGAGACAAGGCCCGTGAAAATGCGTGGTGTGACCGAACATGACCTTTACTTGGGTACAGTAGAAGGCTGCTTCACAGTCGATGTCAACGAACGGCACAAGACACAATACACGCCATCAAGCGGGTTTGTTTCTGCGTTGCTCGCTTATCTGCTCGATACACACGTGGTCGATGGAGCGCTGGTTGTGAAGCCTCGTGACGAGCAGCCCACTCGCGGTCGCAGCTTGATCGCGAAGAGCCATACAGAGGTGCTTCAGTGCGCAGGATCTCTGTACTATCCGGTGTCCATAGAAGAAGGAGTCTCCTATATCTTGGGGCATGAAGGACGATACGCTATCGTTGGCTTGCCCTGTCAGCTTCGGGGAATCGAGAACCTAAGACAGATGCGACCGAAGATTGCGGACCGTTTCGCCGTGACAATTGGCTTGTTTTGCGGCTTCATGCCGGGTTACGTTGCTTTGGACTATCTACTCCACCGTCTTAGGGTTACCGCAGACCAGGGCCTTCGCCGAATCAGTTTCTTGGCTCAACGCGGATCCGAGCAAGGCCTGCTCGTTGAGACTGCGGAAGGCGAGTTGTTCATGCCGCGTTCGCAATACGCATCCCTTATCAGTGCTATGTTCTCGGAAGAGCGTTGTCTAGTGTGTAACAATATGACCAACGAACTCGCTGATTTTTCCTGTGGCGATGCAAGGAGACTTGCTGTGGGCCAGTCCCTCGTGTTGGCGCGAAGGGCCTGGTGCCTGGATGTCCTTTCCGAAGGAGAAGGCGTCGGCTATTGGAGAAGTAGAGCCATCTCCCCTCAGCAAGTGCATTACGCTCAACAAGCAATGCTGTCCTACAAAAAAGATACGATCAGAGCGCGAGTCGCGATCATGCAACACCTGCGGCGATGCCGAACACTAGAACTGCGCCGTAGCGCCCTTTCTTGTGGCAGGACAAGCCAGTGGCTGGGAGCGCTCCTGTATATCTTGAATGCGTCATTTACAAGAACACGATGGGGAAGGTATCTGGTTTTCCGAATTTCTCCCGGTTTGATTCGAACCTACAATCAATTTGTAACCGCGTTGTTGATCGGAGGACCAAGCCATGGAGAAAAGGAGATGTTCGGAGAAAGTCATGCGTTATCTCATGATGACGGTCGTGACAAGTTAAGACAGCGATAATGTTCCCGCATTTCTTGAGGCCGTCGCTGGAGAGCGAGGGATAACAGGGAAGGGAGGGCCTATGCGACTACTGTACATCACGCGATTGCTGTGGATGTCTGGGGCGGGGATCATATCATGTGTATCTTGAACCGTTGTGACCGGAAGAGAGCGTATCTTGAAGAGTTTCAAACAATCCTCTGTCCTGGGCGAGAACACGCGATTGCCAGACCTGTAAGCGCTACTCGTGTAAGTCTTGTCAAACGAGGAGGTATCTTTGATCAGAGAGCTTGAGAATCCGTCTTATGTGGTTGATCCGTCTATCTACCATCGTTTTGATGAACGAAACACAGTCTTCTCACGAGTAGAGGGCGATCCTAACGCATCCTTTTATGAGAAGTTTGTCTATGATAACTCTGCGACGGTAGTCAATGAAGGTGCGCCCAGCTATTCGCGAAGGGATTTCGCGCGCATTATGGCTTCATGGACCGTTTACAAAGAGCTTCAGGGAAGCTGGGATCGATTCCAGGGGTTCCCTTGGAGTCCTCTCGGCGGCCCAGACCCTGTTATGGAAGCGTGCGGTAAGCACGCGGTCACAGATCAAGCTGAGATGAGTCAGGAGATCAAGGATACCGCAGTTATGTTTGGTGCCGACCTAGTAGGAATTGCCCGCCTTGATCCACGTTGGATCTACTCGCATGATTCGCAGGGGGATCCGATAGGAATTCCAGAGCATTGTACGCATTCTATCGTCATGGCGGTCAGAATGGAAACCCGCCAGATTATGCAATCACCCGGCTTTCCGTCAGCTGTTGCCACTGGCGTTGGCTACTCCCGCATGGCGCATGCGATTTCATGCCTTGCACAGTTTATCAGGAGCCTAGGGTACGATGCGATTCCAATGGGTAATGACACTGCCTTGAGCATTCCACTGGCAATCGACGCAGGGCTAGGCTCCTTTGGAAGGAACGGGCTTTTGATCACGCCGAAGTACGGCTCATCTGTCCGTCTTTGCAAAGTCTTTACAGACCTACCCCTGGAGGCCGATCGACCAATTGATTTTGGGGTAATGGAAACGTGCTCACATTGTGGCAACTGTGCTTCCACATGTCCCGTGGGTGCCATTTCACATAAATCTGCCCCATCTTTTCGAGTCAAATCCATCTCCAATAACCCAGGAATCAAGCGATGGACAATCGACCCAGAGAAGTGCTATTCTTTTTGGGTAACGAATGGAGCTTGCTGCTCAAACTGCATTGCAGCGTGTCCCTACACTCCTCGAACAGGCTAGCCTTGTTGTGTTATAGTATCTGCTGAAGGGGAAAGCTCATGAGTAAGAGAATGCACGGTAAATGAGTTAAGTAAAGTTATGATGAGTGAATTTACTCCGCGAAAAGAGGTAGACTAGTATGAGGATGACCGGTGGAAGGACAATCCTAAACTATGGACAAAAAGCCAGACTCTCTCTAACAGATCGGCTATATTACCAAATACGCGATGATATATTATCATGGACTATCGAGCCAGGAAAACTACTTGTTGAAGCTCAGCTGGCAAAGGAATATGAAGTCAGCAAGACACCGGTTCGGGAAGCGCTCGGACTTCTGAGCCAGGAGGGGTTGGTTGAGGTAATTCCCCGTGTGGGGTATAGAGTTACCTTGATGACACCACGCGATGTGCACGAGATTTTTACTTTGCGAACCTTGTTGGAGACTGCGGGGATAGAACTGGCGGCAAAGCAGGCGAGCGACGACGAGCTTGCAACACTATATGAAGATGGCGAGAAACTGGGAATACGGATTGAGGCGGGAGAGATAACGCCTGAAGAGTACCTGAAATTGCACGACTCATTTCATGTACGTCTTGCTCTACTGTCAGGGAATCGGCGTCTGGCTAACGTTGTTGCCCGACTTCTGCGTGATTGGTCTCGGGTGCGCCTCCGAGATCCAGAGTTGACTTGTGAAAGCGTCAGGATAAACCGCGCCGATAGCAGGGAAATCTGTAAGGTACTTCTTCGCCGTAATGCCGACAACGCTAAACGCCTCTTGCAAGCGCATATCAATAAGTCGCTGCAGGAAATCAGTTCTCACCTCAAGAAAGAGCTTGTATCCCACGTGGAGAAGGATCCCACTCAAGACCAGCTTCTCTGAAGCTTGCCAAATCAACATAAGTGTAATGTGCCTATTTCCAGGCTTAGTGCATCCCTGCACCAAGACTCGATAACAAATGGAAGACATTTCATGGTCAAGAGAGCGGCAGGGTATAATGCAAGTGGTGTAAACTGGATTGAATCTTTCAAAGAAGGGGCCTAAATAATGTGTGAATGTCAGCCTTATGAGGTGGATCTCCAGGCGCTGAAGCGATTCGATGAGCGTAACACAGTGTTCGCGAGGAAGCTGTGGGACGAGAGTGGGATATTCTACGGAAAACCGGAGTATCGTTCGACCGCGCCCCAACGGATTGCGGAAGGGAATCCTAAGTACACCCACATCGGCTACGCCCGCCTAATGGCGGCGTGGGATCTTCCTCACATTCTAAAGCAATACCAGTCGTGGAAGAAACTCTCTCCTGACGACGAGGCCCTATTCAAACTGGGACAGTATCCGGTTGATGATTCAACTCGCATGAGCCGAGACGTCAAGGAGACAGCAAAACTCTACGGAGCAGCTCTTACTGGGATCACGGAAGTGAATCCGCTCTGGGTCTACAGCAAAGATGCGAACGGCGATGCGATAGAGATTCCAACAGAGTATCGCTATGCTGTTGTTATTGCAGTAGCGATGGATGGCCAAGCAGTTCAGACTACCCCTTCTTATTTGGCCGCCACAGCCACAGCGCTGGGATACGGAGAGATGGCCTATATTACAATTGCTATGGCGCAGTTCATCCGGAATCTTGGCTATCGAGCGATCCCGATGAGCAATGACACGGTATTAAGCATTCCGCTTGCCATTGATGCTGGTCTTGGGCAACTCGGACGAAACGGCCTGTTGGTTACCCCGCAATACGGCTCACGAATCCGGCTATGCAAGCTTCTTACCGATCTTTCACTTGTTCCGGATCAGCCAATTGACTTTGGCCTGACGGAGATCTGTAGGACGTGTAGCCAGTGCGCCAAGGCCTGTGACGCGGAGGCCATTTCGTACGATCAGGATCCCTCGTACAGCATAGCATGTGTGTCGAACAACCTTGGGATCAAACGCTGGGCAGTCAACGCGGATCGCTGTTATACCTTTTGGCAGAAAAACGGGGCTTCCTGCTCCAACTGCATCGCCGCATGCCCGTTTACAGAGCGATCTCATTCCTCACTCACGCCACATTGATTCCCGCCAGGCATAACCTTAAGTACGCCGCTACTGTCTCGATCACTTTCCTTTTGCACTGGGCGCCATCTACTTCAGCAGCTCGTAGAGCGCGTAGGCATAGATCTTTGCGTTTAGCAGTAGGTTCTCGATGGAGACCCGTTCATTCGGCTGGTGAACGGTGATCTCCTCTCCGGGATGGACAGCGCCAAAGCTGACGCAGTTGTCCAGCGCACGTGCGTATGTACCGCCACCTACCGCATGAAGCACGGGTTCACGGCCACTCACGACTTGATAGGCACGGGAAAGGGTCCGTATCAAGGGGCACTCTTCAGGAACGTAGAGAGGTTCCTTTCTTGTCCTGATGTCCACCATAATTGGTGTACGTTGGAATTGGGTTCTCAGATGGGATTCCACTTGTTCGCATGGGATACTTATTGGTGAGCGAATGTCGAGCGAGACCTGTGCGTTCCGCTCATCTAGTGTGAGCGGGCCCAGATTGAGCGTGAGTGGACCGGACGGTTTGTCGCGCCAAGCCATATTAAGAGAGGCGCCGGTATGATCCAGTCCGATTTTTCGATCGATTAGCTGCACAAAGTGCATTGGATCGTCTAGTTCGATCGGAAGCTGGGTAAGGAACCGAAGCAAGAATGCGATAGCATTCCTTCCTTTCTCTGGCGCCATTGCATGGGCCGATTGACCCCTTGATGCCAAGGTCCAACAGCTATTATTCCCGGATTTCATCTTAATTGTTGCTTCGGGGTATGCTCTGTGGAATCGACCGAGCGCCTGTTGTACGATACTTTGCTGAGCCGTGTCGCCAAGGAGAGTGGCTTGCGCCGAATCGGGAACGCTATTTACCGCCTCGCCTCCTTGAATAGACGCGATTCGCAGCCCGTTCTTGACTCGGTGATTCAGCGGCATTGCAAGAGTGACTACTGTAATTCCTTTCTCGCGGTTGATCGCAGTGAACATACCGTCAGCGGCAAACGCGCATGAGGGGATCTCCTCGTGTTGTAGGTAGTGTCTAATACCGCCCCATCCACTCTCTTCATCGGTACCAATGATCAGGCGGACTCGCTTGGAGATTGGCAGCCCTACATCTCTAAGCGCCTTAAGGCCGAAGAGAACGCAGAAGAGTGGGCCCTTATCATCGGCTGCCCCTCTTCCAAACAGGAAACCATTGTGAATTCTGCCCTCGTACGGAGGGAAGCGCCAAGCGCTGAGGTTCCCCTCGGGAACTACGTCCACGTGCGCAAGAGCGCCCACTAGATCCTTGCCTTTACCATGTTCTATCCAGCCAACATAGCCATCAATGCTCCCAACCTCAAATCCGAGATCGGAGCCAGCTCCCAGAACGTGCTGAAACGCGGCGTTCACCGACTTGCCAAAAGGGCTGCCGTGAACAGATGGCTCTTTTACGCTGGGAATCTGAATGGATTCGACGACGACGCTAATGAGCCGCTCACGGTCCTTTTCAATTTGAGCTTCAAGCACATGCTTGTTGTGCATGTAGCTCCTCCAAGATCCACATTCATGAAAGTCTGTGCTACGTTGTACTTACCGGTGAATTCCTGAAAAGGTTGAATGAATTATTGATGATGAGCTTTGGCTTGTTCCTTTAGGGCATTTCGTTGTATCTTTCCGGTTGTTGTGCGTGGAAGCTTGTCCACAAATTCTACGACTTCTGGTCGCTTGTACGGTTCAAGCTTCGTCTTGACGAAGTCCTTCAGCTGTTTGACCAGCTCTTCGCAACCGACATGACCTGCCTTGAGTACCACGTAGGCCATTGCCTTTTGTAACTTCTCCGGGTTGACAAAGGGAACTACCCCAGCATCCATCACGGCGTCATGTTCCCGCAGTGCATTCTCCACTTCGATAGGAGACACCCACACTCCACCGGTCTTGAACAGGTCGTCGGCGCGACCACAGTGCCAATAGTATCCATCTTCGTCGATCCGATAGATGTCACCTGTGTTGAGCCACTCGCCAAGAAATGTTGCCTTTGTCTTCTCATAGTTGTTCCAATAGCCTGTGGCGATGCTTCCGCCTTTCACGTGAAGCACACCCTCCTTACCAACTGGGACCGCTTTGCCGTCCCGTCTTAGGATCTTGGCTT
>DAOVAR010000100.1 GCA_030670905.1 Candidatus Bipolaricaulota bacterium | reverse complement strand
TAACGAACCGGTGGGAAACCTGACAGCTTTACGTAACCCGGAGTGCGTCGATCGCCTGAAAGAGAAAGTTGGACACAAGGAACAAGAAGGCTGTTCTTGAGCCAAACAAACAAACCTGGTCTTGCCAATGTTGGCGCGTTGATCGCCTGGTATGCATCGGCAGGGATACTGATCAATACCGTACACGGGCGAGTGATCATTCCATTAGGAGAGCGAAAGTAGAATCTATTGCAGCCTGGCGGGGCAAGGAAGACCTTGCCCCTGTGGCCTTACAAAGGAGGGAATCTCACTTTGCAGGAGGTCGTTTGTCTGCTTCTTAGCCCGTTATTCTGGTGACAATAGCTGTATGGATGCTTACGAATTTACGGACAAGCTCTTTCCTCGGGCTTCCTTGGAAGAGATTGACTATGCGTGTGATCTTGAAAAGGTGCTTGCGGGAGAGGTCAAATATCTGCGACATTTAGTGGATAGAAACCTTGAACAGACCAAGCTCGAGAAAGGCGCCGTTATTTGTGAGCTGCGTGCCCGACTTAGTGATAAGGACGCGCAAATTGCCCATCTAACTGAAGAAAATCAGTTCCTTAGGAAATCTTTATCCTCGTTCGCGAGTTGAAGTTTCCGTTCCCATCTTGTAGTTTCTATTCCATAAAAGAGGCAAAATGGCTGATATCTCCACGTTACTTGTATCGATTAAGGAAGAACTTGCAGGCCTAGAGCAGCAGCTCGTCGTCCCCAACGTGACCTCTGCCCCTGGTTATCCTGAACTTGCGCGCCGCTATGCTCTCTTGCGGAAGGTCAGCAATCTCGGGGAAGAGTGGGGCCGCGTGGGTTCTTCAATTGCCGAACAAGAGGAATTGTGGGAGAGCGAAGAAGATCTGCGCGATGAAATTGAAGACGCTCTGACCGAAGATCGCGCTCGGCTGAGCAAGCTTGAACACGAGATCAAGAAGTTGTTACTGCCGCCTGATCCCAACGATGAAAAGAGCGCCATTGTAGAAGTTCGGGCTGGAACAGGCGGTGATGAATCCAGTCTATTCGCCGCCGACCTGTTTAGAATGCATGCTCGCTATGCTGAACAAAAGGGATTCAAGCTTTCTTTGCTAGATACTCACCCTACTGCACTTGGTGGATTCAAGCAGGTTATCTTTGTTGTTGAAGGAGAAGGGGCATATGGGTGTTTTCGCTACGAGTCCGGAGTACATCGAGTACAACGCGTTCCGGAGACCGAATCTTCGGGAAGGATCCACACTTCAACGGCAACGGTTGCTGTCTTCCCTGAAGCGGAGGAAGTAGAGGTAGATATTAGTCCTAAAGACTTAAGAATCGATACATTTCACGCTACTGGGCCGGGCGGACAGAGCGTTAACACAACAGATTCCGCGGTGCGAATCACCCATATTCCTACCGGGCTCATAGTGAGTTGCCAGGATGAGAAATCACAGCACAAGAACAAAGCACAGGCTATGCGTGTGTTGCGAGCCAGGTTAAAAAGCCTCTATGAACAACAGCAAGAGGAAGAGCTAAGCGCCACACGTCGCAAACAGATTGGCTCTGGTGAGCGCAGCGAGAAGATTCGTACTTACAACTTCCCGCAAAATCGAGTCACCGATCACCGGATTAACCTCACCATCTATCGGCTGGAAGAGATACTCGCGGGGAATCTGGACTTGTTGACCGAGCAACTGCGAGAGGCAATCGCCGAGAAGGTGGCATTGTAGAAGAACGTTTCTTGTTCTATTTCAGGTTCCTCGCGGTCAAGGCAAGGTAACCCAAAGAAAGACTCACAAGATGAGTCTCTCGCAAAGCCGCAGAGGACGCCAAGGAAACCGGAAAAGAAAGTTATCAGTTCTCAGTAGTCAGTTTTCAGGAAAGGCAACTGTTGGCTTTCAATCCCTCTCCCTCGATGAAGGGAGAGGCTAGAGCCTGCCCCGGACCTCGATCCGGGGTGAGGGTGAGGAAGCAGTTGTCGGACCGTTTGTAGCGCCAGAACCTGTGTCCGACGTTAAAACAAC
>DAOVAR010000035.1 GCA_030670905.1 Candidatus Bipolaricaulota bacterium | reverse complement strand
CTGGCTTGAGAAAAGCTGGGCATTCTTCTCAATGAAGCGCCTGGCCCAGGTCTCAGCAAGTACCGGGAGTATTTCGGGATCGTTACCCGTCCACGTTGCTCGCAGGTTGAGAGGGAATCGACCGGGAAAACCCACCGCGGTCGTTTTCTCTACTTCCACACTCACGCTGCCAGGCAAACCAGGCGTACCTAGGCGTTCATCGGCGTCGGGATAGAGATCATTTGCTATTTCCTGAAACAGATCAGGTGCAGTAGCCAGCTGTTTGTAGGTTTCTGGCGCGAAAACGGTGCCGGTAACCTCGCCCCCCACTTCCTTTGCCAGCGGTGGTTGAATCAATAGGCTAGTTCTGGTCTGATACACCTTGGGTAAAGAATAAGAGATGCCAAGCGCTGTAACTACAGCAACGACAAAGACTGCAATAACAATCCATTTCTGTTTCCACAGCACGTGGAAGTAATCTCTAAGATCTACCTCGTATTCTTCCATATCCCCTCCAAATGCAATGCTCTTTTTTTCACCCATAATTGCTCACCAATATGATAGCGTTCTTTCATAGGCCAAGCAACAATAGTGTACACATAGTCCTGATGAGAGCAACTTGGATAGGCCTACCTCACAGTTACAGAAGCCCATGGTCTAGTCTGTTTTGTGCTTCCCCTTGACAAAAGTACGTTTTCATGATACATTTCCAGTGTTGTTGGTAGTCGTGCAGTCGTTTTAGTTTGTAGTACAGGTTTACCTGATTTTGCTTAGAACGTTCTGTCTCGATTAAACTTCCAGCAAGAAGGAGGAGAATGGCAACTATGGCAGAACGTGAAACCGGTACAGTTAAGTGGTTTAACGATGCAAAGGGTTTTGGATTCATCGAGCGAAATGAGGGAGAAGACATCTTCGTCCATTTCAGCGCTATTCGTGGTGAGGGCTTCCGCTCGCTAAACGAAGGTCAAAAAGTAGAATTCACAGTTACGCAAGGAGACAAAGGTCCCCAAGCACAAGATGTAACTGTAGTATAAGCTAAACACCTAAAGAATAGACCTGCGGCGTAAGATTGTTTACGTCGCAGGTTTTTTGCTTTGTGTGCTCCTGATTCTATCTTCTTTCACCTATCCAATTCTCGTGCTGACGCTTCTCAAATGGCACCCCCCGCCGCGTCAATATGGACAATTTCTAGCATGTTATCACCACTATCGGCAATGATGCCTGCTTGCGTTTCTCCTATGACAAGATGTTGCGTATCCGCTCCGCAATGCTGCAAAATCCCAGCGAAGCAATCGCTTCTGGAGCCGCTAGTACAATCGGTTCTCCAGTATCTCCCCCTAAACGCACCGCCACATCAATAGGAATCCTCCCCAAGAAACGTACCGCGAACTCCTCCGCGAGTCGCTCTCCGCCCTCTCTTCCAAATAAGTCTATATCCGCTCCGCAATGTGGACAAACAAGGCCAGACATGTTTTCCACAATTCCTATCTCGGAAAGCCCCATCCTCTTTGCCATATTCGTCGCCCGTCGCGCGTCGATCAAGGAGACTTCTTGTGGAGTAGTAACAATGATTGCCATCTGTGGAGAGGTTCGCTGCACAACTGTCAGCACCTCATCCCCCGTTCCTGGCGGAAGATCGATGATAAGGAAATCAAGCTCCCCCCACCTCGTCTCACCAAGAAGCTGGTCAATTGCTCTGGAACGAAGCGGTCCTCGCCAGATAACCGGAGTCCCGAGTGGAATAATCGATGCTAACGAGATAATTCTCACACCCTCCTTCTCATGGGGAACAATCGTCCCTTGTTCGGCTTCAGTCTTGGTTGACAGTCCTACCATTTGAGGAACATTAGGGCCAGTGATATCGGCATCCAGCAACCCTACACTTGTTCCCCGTTTTGCCAGAGCATAGGCAAGATTGACCGACAGGGTGGTTTTTCCTACTCCGCCTTTGCCACTGAATACAACCACACGATTCTTGATTCGGGCCATTGCGTCCTTAATCTGCTGCTCCTGTCTTTCCAGTAGTTCCTTTTGCTCTTGTTGTGTCATTTGCCTTTCCTGCGCCATTCTTTTCTCCTAGCTGTAGTCTCTTTGCGAAGAGTTTCGTCCCTACCCTAACTATATTTGCGCCTTCCTCGATCGCTATCTGATAGGTGTTGCTCATTCCCATAGATAGATACCGCATCCTGGCATTGGGCAAGTTCTGAAGCCTATCAAACAGTCGTTTTGTCTCCCTAAAGTATGGCCTAGCCTCTTCCGGTTCGCCAGAGCGCGGTCCCATTGTCATTAATCCCTCTACCTTCAGGTTTTTCATGCTGGCGAGTTTGTTGACCAACCCTTCTACTTCCTGTGGGAAGACCCCTGTTTTCTGCGATTCAAGACCGCTATTTACCTCCACTAGTACTGAGATGACCTTGCCTAATTTTGCACACTCCTCATCAAGCTTCACGGCCAAGCGAAGCGAATCAACCGTTTCTATCATGTCGAATATCCGCACGGCTTTCTTCACCTTATTGCGCTGCAAGTAACCGATGAAGTGCCAGCTTACTCTTCTGCCAATTGCGGCATACGCTGCCTCGGCCTCCTGGAGGTAGTTTTCACCAATGATGGACACTCCGGCGTTGATTGCCCTTTTGATTTCATCAGCTGTTCGAGCCTTAGCTGCTGCAACCAATAGCACGTCCGGTGGAAGCCCAGCCAGAATCGTCTTCACGTTCTCTTCTATCACATCTTCCCCTTTACCTTAGCGCAGCCTCGGGTATCTGACACAGAAAAACAACGAATACAATCAGGATAAACTCTCATCAACACCTCTACCAATAATCGCGAATCCACCCAGTAAGCGCAACCTCTGGTTGACGTTACTCCGATCACCAACTATAGTAATCCTACATACTGGCAAGGAGGATTGATGGGTCGTCAGAAAAAGCCACGCTATTGCAGGGACTTCGCTGGATTCAACCTGTTCAAACCAAGTGGCATCCCTCTGTCACAACTTCAATCCATTGAAATAGCGCTCGATGAGCTGGAAGCAATGCGTCTATGCGACCTGGAAGGGCACGATCAGGCACAAGCTGCCCTGGAAATGGAAATCTCACGCGGGACAGTTCAACGGCTTCTTTACTCCGGTCGACAGAAACTGATCAGTGCGATAATCTACGGAAAAGCCTTAGTCGTACAAGATTCAAGCCATGTGATCATTCGTGGTCCCGGCCACGGGATGCGACACGGCCGCAGGCGGCACGGGTAAGGCTGCAACCTGATGAGCAAGCTTTCCTATCTCCTCATCAGCTCCATAATCATAGGAGTTGACCGCCTGCTGAAACACTGGGCAGCAGCATTTCTTACTCTTTCCGCCCCTTACCCCTTACTTGGCCAGGCAATCAGGCTAACACGGGTCCACAACACAGGTGGGGCCTTCGGAATCTTTCCAGGAAGTAGAACGTTGTTCTTGGCTATCTCTTTCACAGCTGCGCTGCTAATTACTTTCATGCTTGCTACAGCACGCTATCGCAGTCGATTGATAAACACCGGACTATCCTTGGTGCTAGCTGGAGCAATTGGAAACTTGATTGACCGATTGTCCATGGGGTATGTGCTCGACTTCTTTGAAATACGTGGCCTCACTGTGTTTAACTTGGCTGACGCTTGCATAAGCATAGGAATAGTGCTAATCATCTTTTATACTCTAGTCGGAGGCAAGAAACATCGATCTACAAGGTAAGCTTATCGTTTTTGAAGGAATTGATTTCACCGGCAAATCTACACAAGTAGAGCTCCTTGCCAACTATCTGCGCAGGAATAACCTTACAGTAACAACAACGCACGAACCAGGAGGAACACCATTAGGAGAAAAGCTGCGTAAGATTATTCTGTCGCGGAGAAACAATGAGCTTCTCCCTTTTTCTGAGCTTCTGCTCCTGATCACCTCCCGCGCACAACTCTGTTCCGAAATCATAGAGCCAGCCTTACATATGGGACACGTTGTGATCTCCAGCCGCTATCGATTCTCTAGCATTGCCTACCAAGGTTACGGCCGTGGAATAGATCTTGGTTTGGTGCAACAGTTGAACGAGGCAGCTACTCAGAGCCGAGCTGCTGACATCACCTTTCTTATTGACCTCCAAGCTGAGCTCGCCGTGGAGCGCAAACCAAAGAAACACGACCGGATCGAAAAGGAAGACCTGCTGTTCTATCGCCGCGTTCGCCAAGGCTACCTGAAACTAGCCCATAATGATCCACAGGTGAAGATAATTGATGGTGCTATGTCAGTAGAAAGAATCGCTCGAACCGTCATCGATCACCTAAGCCAATAACATTGCTTCTTGATGTAACAATCTGGTATCATGAACATCCAATAATTGGGAGCAAGGGGGATCGAAATGGAATTCACGTGTATGAAAAAAGACCTGGTATTTGGCGTGAAGCTTGCCAGCTATGCTTTGGGAACCCGTAGCGGCATGCCAATTCTCTCCGGGTTAAAGATGGAGACAAAAGGAAATAGGCTACACATCTGCACAACCGATCTGGAACAAGCCATACGTTGTGAAATCCCAATCGAGAACAATGTGAACGATGAAACTGCTGTGCTGAACGGAACGGTCCTTTCTCAGATAGCGGCTCACCTTCCACAAGATGAGAAACTCACAATAAGGACAGATTCTAAAGATGGGACCGTTGTCAAGCTGCGTTGCGGTGAAGCAATGTTTGATCTACCAACTCTTCCCGCTGAAGACTATCCCAAGATCCCTTCTCTGCCAGAAAAGAAGATTGCTGTCATAGAGGTCAAGCGCTTCCACAATAGCCTTGATCAAACAGCCTTTTCTTCCCTAAAAGCAGGCGAAACCACCCGGCTTAGCCTAACCGGTGTAGATATCATCCTCAAGGACGGCGCGTTGAAAATGATTGCCACTAATGGCTACCGTCTTGCCCTGAAGAAAGTTGAAGCCAAAGAGGTTCTCGAGGAAGGTGAATACCTGATCGAGGCAAGCGTGTTAACCGATCTAGACCGAGTCCTTTCTCAACTAGAGGCAGACACGGTGGAATTGTACAAGGGGGAAGGACAACTTTTCTTCCAAGCAAGCGGAACAACCTTTATGGCGAAAACGATCGCCGAAGAGTTCCCAGATTTCGATCGTGTAATCCCCAAGGAAAACCAGATTAGTCTAGTGTTTAATCGACATGCGCTGCTGGACGCGTTGCAGCGGATTGAGATTACTGCCGCGGAAGAATCAGGAGCAGTTGTCTTTCGCGCGACAGAAGGGGAAAGCGCCGTACAGATCAACTCCTCGTCAACAAGCAAGGGAGAAGCTGCTGAACGCGTACGACTAAAGAAGGTCCCTTCCGGGACAATAGAGATTTCCTTCAAGGCCGAGTATCTGATTGACGTCCTCAAGCGAATGGCCTCTGCCGAGATAGTCCTGTGGCTCTCTGCAACGGACAAGGCCGGACTGGTGGAACCTTACGGGGACAACCTTGCCGCGGAGGACGAAGGTTTCTTGTACGTATGTATGCCGGTTCGTTCGTCTACTTAGCCGGAGCCTTCTAGCAACGAACGAGCTGCGTCAACCCCAGCCCTAAGAGCTTCATCTACTTTCTCAGTTTGTGGCCCTCCGCCTTGAGCAAATGTCGAGTTTCCGCCGCCGCCGCCGCCAAGGATAGAAGCCATTGTACGCACAAGAACGCTTGCATCGATCTCTCCTATCCCATCGCTCGTCTTGCAGACAACAAGTCCTCGATCATCGTGGTTTCCAACGAGGAGCACGACCGCTGGACGCGATTTTTGTTCAATAAGGTCAGAAAGCTGCTTGGCCTCAGCAATCTGTGCGTCATGGCGTCCAGAAATAAGGCGAATTCCTGCCACTTTCTCCGCTTCGGAGACTAGCTCATCGCTTATACTTGTGAGAGACTGCTGAACCACCTGCTCTGCTCGAGCACGTAGGTCCTCCATCTCTCTGCGTAATTTCCTCAGCCCTTCCAGCGGATCATCTCCCAACTCCGATCGCAATTGTAGAAGAACCTTATCAGTTTCGCGGAGCCAGCTAAGTGCATTATCACCAGTAACTGCATGGATCCGCCGCACTCCTGAGGAGATACTCTCTTCGGAAGTAATCTTGATCAAACCGATTTCACCACTCCGAGAGACATGCGTGCCACCACATAGCTCCTGGCTAGAATCGCCCACTGACACAACACGAACAAGATCCTTTCCCTTGTACTCCTCGGCAAAATGCGCCAGTGCTCCCATCTCTTTGGCTCTAAGGAGGGGCATTTCCTGGGTTTTCACCAACACATCGGCAAGCACGATCTCATTGGCCAAATCTTCTATCTTTGCTATTTCCTCAGCATTGAGCCCTTCAAAATGAGAAAAATCAAAACGCAGCTCCTTATCGGATACACGGGAACCGGCCTGCATCACATGCTTGCCAAGCACCACGCGTAGAGCAGCATGAATAAGGTGAGTAGCTGTGTGGTTACGCGCGATTCTCCTTCGCCTGACGGCATCAACCCCTAGCTTGCACCTGTCTTCAACAGCGAAGGCCCCCTCCACAACTTCGACTTGATGAAGAAACACTCCACGCGAGGTTGTCTTAACACCTAAAATTCTTCCCAGACCTGCCCGGCTCAGATTCTCTACCTTCCCACCGTCAGCAATCTGCCCGCCCGCCTCTGCATAAAATGGCGTCTGGTCAAATATCAACTGTTTTATCGCGGAATCCTTCGCCTCCAAGTCGAGGATTTGCCCCTCGGTTTGCATAACCTGATACCCAAGGAATTTGGTGGGGTGTATTTCACTGACTGAAGTTCCGTTTTCCTCTGGAGAATTCAAGGGTGGAGCCCTTCGCGAACGAGCTCGTTGTTTCTCCATTCCCTGACGAAAACCCTCAACATCAATGACTATCCCTTTTTCAGCGGCAATCTCCCTGGTCATTTCCAAAGGGAAGCCATAGGTATCGTAGAGCTCAAAGGCAATATCGCCACAAAGAGAAACATTGCCTTCTCCTGCGAGTGCATCTAAGATCTCCCCTAGGCGTCGTTCTCCGTCACGCAGTGTCTTGCGAAATGTCTTCTCTTCGTGAACGATGACCCGTTCGGCCAAAGAGCTGATTGAGCCAATTTCGGGGTAGACTGCCTCAAGCGAGCCAACAACTGGCCCAACAAGTGTGGGCAGGGCTCCTGAAGGGAGACCAAGTCGCTCGCCAGCCCGCACTGCGCGGCGCAAAACCCGCCGCAATACATACCCTTGCTTATCGTTTCCTGGAACAACACCGTCCGCAAGTAGGAAAACTACACCACGAATATGATCGGCTATGATATTCCTATTAGTCAGATCTGTTTGCGAGAGAGTGCGTGGAACACTTGCCTCGATTGCCCGTACGATCGGCTGAAACAGGTCGATCTCAAAATCGCTTTGTACCCCTTGCAGCACAGCAGCCATTCTTTCCAGCCCCATCCCCGTATCAATATTCTTCTGCTTAAGTGAAACAAGATCTCCGTTCTCCTGGGTTTCATATTCCATAAACACAAGGTTCCAAATCTCGGAAAAGCGGCCACAATCACAGGCAACACCACGGCAATTCGTTCCACACACTTTGTCTTCGCCGGCATCATAGAAAACTTCGGAATCGGGACCGCATGCCCCAGTATCCCCCACCGGCCCCCACCAATTATGCTCTTTCCCTAGCCGCGCGATTCTATCGCCTGGAATCCCTATAAGATCGTGCCAGATCGAGTATGCTTCCGTATCTTCTTCGTGAACAGATGCCCACAATCGATTGGGAGCGATCGCGAGCTCTTCGGTAAGAAACTGCCACGCTAACTTGATGGCTTCTTCTTTGAAGTAATCACCAAAAGAGAAGTTTCCAAGCATCTCGAAGAAAGTATGATACCATGCTGTCTTACCAACATTTTCAATATCCGTGGTGCGAAAGCATTTCTGGCAAGTAGTTACCCTTGGAAAAGGCGGAGCAACGCGACCAGTTAAGAACTCCTTAAACTGTACCATCCCTGCCGAGTTGAACAGCAAGCTAGGATCTTTGGGGAGAAGCGATGAGCTAGGAAGGAGCTTGTGCCCATGCCGCGCGAAGTAATCAAGATACAGGTTGCGTAGTTGGCTGGCTTGCATAGAGAGCCTCCTTCTCATAACTAAGAATTCTAATTGCCATCTGGTACGAAATCAAAAATCCCGCTTTTGCACACTTCACTAGTTTGCGCTCAAAGTATGCGCATTCTATACTATAACAGCTTATGAAATCCCTATTAATCTTTCTCAACAAAAGGGGAATATTGTGGGGGGCATAGGTCGATACATAGTACAGCGATTAATGCTGACTATTCCTATGCTCCTTATCTTGCTCACCTTGGTCTTTCTTATTCTGCGCGTGATGCCCGGAGACCCTGTATCGGCAATGCTTGGTGGCAGGAACATCTCTCCGGAACTAATGGATGAGTACCGCCGTAAGATGGGGGTCGATCGCCCGATTCCCGTGCAGTACATTGAGTACCTTGGTGGGATTCTTCGTGGCGATTTTGGCAAATCCTTTCGCACAAATAAACCCGTTGTAACCGAGCTGTTCACGCGTTTCCCCGCCACACTGGAACTTGCGTTCTTTGGGCTGCTCTTCGCCGCGATCTTTGGGTTTGGCACGGGCATCCTTTCTGCAACCCGTGCTGACCAGCCAATCGACCATATCGTGCGCATATTCCACATTGGCTCGTTCGCTGTTCCTCTTTTCTGGCTCGGGCTGATGTTGCAGGTAGTCTTTGCGGTGAAGCTCGGTTGGCTGCCGGTGGCAAGCCGGCTTGGGGGGCGGATCGCCTTCACTTTTCAGTCAATTACCGGCTTTTACCTGCTCGACTCGCTACTGGGGGGAAATACTAGGGTGATCGCCGATGTCGCCAAGCACCTGGTACTACCAGCTATCACATTAGGGTTTGCTCAAGCCGGGTTGCTTGGCCGGATGAGTCGCGCAAGTATGCTTGAGGTTCTCGACCAAGACTACGTTACTACTGCGCGAGCAAAGGGGCTCAGGGAGTGGATTGTCGTCATGTCACATGCCCTACGAAACGCATTGATTCCTATCGTTACCGTATTCGGGCTTCAGTTTGCCATCCTCATGGGAGGAGCCGTTCTTACCGAGACCGTCTTCTCATGGCCTGGCGTGGCAAGCTTCCTTGTGCGATCGATCGAGGCGCGCGACTGGCCAGCGATCCAAGGGAGCGTAGTTTTCATTGCAATATTTATCTCCGCTATCAATCTGATCATTGATATCACGTATTCGTTTATAGATCCGCGGGTGAGGTACTAAAGAATGACGCGCATGTTGATAAAGGGGCTCGATTGGATCGTCCGCAAGGTCACCCACGGCAGTCATGCGCTGCGAAAACAGACTATTCTCAAGATCGGCCTAATTACTGTTTTCCTCTTCCTGCTCGTCACCGTGCTTGCCCAATATTCGTGGTTCACTCCTTACGATCCCGTCTACTATAGGGATGCGCCGCGACTTGAGGGGCCCTCGGCCAGACACTTGATGGGAACTGACCAACTGCATCGCGACGTATTCAGTCGCGTGATTTCCGGAGGAAGAGCCTCGCTAATCGTTGCTTTCGGCGCAGTCGCGCTGAGTATGAGCGTTGGGTCGATTCTCGGATGGATCTCCGGATTCACCGGAGGTTTCCTCGATCGCTCTCTCTCCTTGATCATGGATGCGATCTACTCCTTTCCATCGATGATCCTTGCTATTACACTTGTCGCTATGTTCGGGGCGGGGATTGGCCCAATGATCTGGGCGGTTGGGTTCGTCTACATTCCAACATACTTCCGTGTGACTCGTGCCGAAGTGTTGCAGGTGCGGGAGGCAACATACGTGGAAGCAATCCGCGCCGTTGGCGCAGGTAATGTGCGCATCATTCTTCGACACGTCGCCCCCAACACGGTGAACGCGATCATGGCCATCTCTTCATTCAACCTAGCCGACGCCATTCTCACCGTTGCTGCCCTTTCTTTCCTTGGGTTTGGCCTCCCTCCCCCTGCACCGGATTGGGGCTTTGATATCCAGAATGGGCAGAAGTTCCTCCAATCGGGCTCATGGTGGCTGATTACCTTCCCAGGGTTGATGATCATTGCCTTATCTCTTGGATTCGGGTTAATTGGTGAAGGAATCAGCGATCTGGTCAACCCAAAACGGAAACGGAAGCGTGTTTGATTTTCCCGAAGAGCTGTGCTAAGGTGAGATAAAAGAAATCCATATCTTCTGTAAGGAGGTGATATCCGCCA
>DAOVAR010000009.1 GCA_030670905.1 Candidatus Bipolaricaulota bacterium | reverse complement strand
GATTTTCGTTGATGGGGTTGACGTAACCGAGCTTTCCAGCGCTCGAATGCGGCGCGTGCGAAGGAAGATCGGGATGATTTTCCAGCATTTCAACCTCATCAAGCGCTCAACCGTACTGACAAACACATTGTCTGGGCGATTGGGATACATGTCTGTTTGGCGCTCCCTGTTCGGACTGTTCACAAGAGCGGACAGAAAGCTGGCTGTCCAGAATCTGGCCCGCGTGGGGTTGGAAGACAAAGCCTATGCTCGAGCCGACGAATTGTCGGGCGGTCAGCAACAACGTGTGGGCATTGCCCGCGCCCTGATGCAAAACCCCGATCTCCTACTTACCGATGAGCCAGTTTCCGCCCTTGATCCCGCCACATCCCACTCTGTCATGCAGTATCTGGAGCAGATGAATCAAGAAGACGGGGTAACGGTATTGGCAAGCCTACACTTCTTGTCGCTGGCCCGCCGCTATGGCACGCGGATCATCGCTTTGAAAGGTGGCGAATTGATGTTTGATGGGTCTCCTTCTGAAATCGATGAAGCGAAGTTCAAGGAGATCTATGGAGATGAGGCCGAGGAAGTCGAGGTTCGGTAGTCACTCATGAGTGCCAAGAATTCAGGCGATCGTTCACAGTCTGTTCCATCGTTTCGCAGTTTATGGAAGCGTTCCTTAGGCTTCATGATGGATTGGGCCATCTTGTACTACTTCCTTCACGCTTCCATGTATCTCTATCTCGTTTTTTGGGGAAGTCAAACCATTGCTGGATGGAACTACTACAAGAACGACGCGTATACTGCTTTTTTCAACCCTCTTCGGCTGGATTCATGGATGTGGTGGCCCATTCTTGGAGGAGTGTTACTGTTTGTCGTGCTTCTTCGCAGCTTTGGTCGAACCTTGGGGCAACGAGCGTTCGGATTTTCACTACAAGGACATGAACACGGTTTAGCTCGCGCAGTTCAGCGCTTAACGAGAGTCATTGTGTTTCCGATTTCAGTACTCTTCTTGCCCTTTCAGTTGCTTGCCTCTGCCCTTCGCAAGCGACCGCCTAGGAGAGGGCTCTTGCACGATTATGCGTCCAATTCATCCGTTCGAGCCTACATTCATCCCTCAGGTCTTCCCCGGAAACGTATCTGGTTCACCCAATGGGGATGGATTACCATTGCACTACTTGCCTTAACGATATTTCTTGGCTGGGTCATCATTGATGCGAATATCGGGGTGTTGATCAGCAGAACTGATGAAGCGCGCAGGGTATTCTTGGATATCGCCACCCCGGATTTCTCACACTTTACAGTTCCGGATCCCGTATTCTACCAACGGGCCTACCCGCAGATGTTCTCCATCATCAATCTGATGGTTCTGACAGTCCTCATGGCACTAGCCGCCACCTTGATCGGCGCGTTCTTTGCCTTCCCGGTTAGCTTCCTCGGGGCGCGGAATCTAATGTGCCAGAATCGCACGGGGTGGATTGTCTACTCGGTCATTCGCGGGTTCTTCAACCTGTTCCGCTCCATTGAGACGTTGATTTGGGTCGTGGTTTTCGCCGTCTGGATCGGCTATGGAAACCCTTTCGCTGGAGTTATGGCTCTTGTCATCCATACCATTGCCGCTCTCGGGAAGCTGTACTCTGAGCAGGTGGAATCGATCGATTCCGGCCCGATTGAAGCCATCTTAGCTACCGGAGGTTCGCGACTCCAGATCATCCGCTATGCCGTCATCCCACAGATCATCCCGTCGTTCTTGGCGTTTACCCTCTATCGCTGGGACATCAACGTTCGGATGGCCACCATCATTGCCCTGGTCGGCGGGGGTGGAATCGGAGATCTGTTGTTCTATTACAGAAACCAAGGCGATTGGTCTCAGGTAGGTGCCGTGGCGTTGGCAATGATTGCCGTCGTATGGACGCTTGACTACATCAGTGGTCGAGTTAGGGAGAGGATTGCCTAATGCGAAGCCCTGCGGACGACTTTGAATATCAGCCACCTGACCTGCTCTCCGGAAAAGGCATCGGTGAAGCCCTAGGCATGCTGCGCAAGAGATTGGCTGAACGGCTATCTCCGCTTTTTCTGGATCTGGCTCTCGTCGCGCTTCTCTGGGTACTCATCACCTATGGCGCCAGTTGGATCGTCTGGAAGGAAGTTCACTATTTCGTTGTTCCGATTTGGGTGTTTATCGTTGGAATTCTCGAAGTTGTTGCCCTATGGGAGTCTTTTGGACATTCCTTTGGTCATCGCGTAGCGCGAAAAGCCTTGTTAGGAGCATCGCGAGCCAGACCAACTCCCAGTCAGAGAATCGTGCATTACCTTCTTTTCCACATTTCGGTCTTCCCGATCGTTGGACTCGCCTGGAAACGTCCCTTGCATGAGAGAATCTCAGGCCTTTCAGTCGTTCACAAAGTCCGCGGAGGCGAGAAACCGGCACCTTGGTATCGGACGAGCTCCGGAATCTTGGTGGCCTTGTTGGTGGTAACTATCCTTGCTGCCACCTTCTCAGTCACCATCGAAAGCGATACGTGGAGGAGATTCCTGGCGAATCCAAGCAAGGCGGGCCGTATCTTCAGAGCGCTGGTCTCACCAGATTTCGATTTCTGGCGAGATGCAGTGTTCAAACTCATCGAGACTATTTACATGGCCATTATGGCTACATTGATCGGTGTTCTGGTTGCCGCACCGTTAAGTTTCTTCGCGGCACGAAACCTGACACGAACCCCGATCGCCCGCCTTTTCTACACGCTCATTCGGGGTGTTCTCAGCTTCTTCCGATCTATTGAGCCGATCGTGTGGGCGATCGTATTCCTCGTATGGGTCGGTCCTGGACGCAATCCCTTTGCCGGGTTCCTTGCGCTACTCATTCATTCAATTGCGGATCTAACTAAATTGTATTCTGAGCGCTTGGAATCAATCGAAACGGGTCCTGTTGAAGCCATCACCGCTACGGGAGGGAGCTGGTTGGATGTGCTTCGCTACGCCGTAATCCCTCAAATTATCAATCCCTACATTTCGTTCTCGCTTTACCGATGGGACATCAACATTCGCATGTCAACAATCGTGGGATTGGTAGGTGGTGGTGGAATCGGACAGCTCTTGCTGCTCCTGCTGCGCGCACAAAGATTCAGCCAGGCAGCGGTTTGCGTATATCTTATCGCTTTGCTGGTTTGGGGAATCGATACGTTATCCAGCAGGCTTCGGAGATATTACGAACATGGCCGCATCATCCAGAAGGAAGTTATTGAAGAGTCAGCTTAGCTCCCCCGCAAGTTCTTCCATATACTCGCGGATGTCCATCCCGAACGTCTGAAGTCGATCGATCCGGGCCCGTTGATGCGATTCGAGCGACAGGCGCAGGCCGGTTTCAGGTCATCCTCTACGGCGTCGTGTCTCAGATTGTCACCCCCTATCTCTTGTTCACGATCTATCGCTGGGACATCAACGTCCGCATAGCCACGATTATCGGCCTAGTGGGAGGTGGCGAAATCGGTCTATACTTCATCCCGTCTGTACCCGATTGAGCTAGCAGTGAGCGGCGAGTGATCATTCGTCAGTTTCCTTTTGCAGCTTCTCGTGGGTTATACTACAAGAAAGAGATAGACTACAGGAGGGAGATAGTTGTGCAGAGGGTAATGATAATAGTATTGACGGGATGTTTCTTATTGCTTCTTTCAGGTTGTGGTGAGAGTGATGGTGATAGGATAGGCGGAATCGAAGGCCAGGTCGCTGCATTGCAGACCAGAGCTGCTGCGCTGGAATCTCAGCTGGAACAAGAGCACGCAAGAGTAACGGAACTGCGGTCACAGATCGCTACGCTGGAGGATACTGAAGAAGAGATATTCGCTGTCGCCTATCTTGATATCGAAAGAGCATTTGGCGTATTCACCGATGAGGTGAGCGACCTGCGCGAAATAGCCGACACTAAGCAGAAGGAATTTATCAGTCTACAGGAGCAGTATCAGAACGAAGCTATCTCTGCGGAAGAATACCAAGACAAGAATAACCAGTTACTAATTGAAGTTCTGCAAGCGCAGATCGATATCGATATGGGAACACTTGATGGAATGATTGCCTCTTCTGGCTTTTCTGATGTCCGCGGCAATTTGGAACAGTTACGAGAACAAGCGCAGGCGATAATCGTGGATGAGGTAGATCGACTGGAAGCAATCATCAGAGTGGGTGTGATCAATCCACAGGAGTTTGAAAGCCGTTACACGCAGGTACAGAACGCGTTTACGCAGCTTGACCAAGCCCTCACCCAAATAGCAACTACAAAGATTGTAGAAGCCGCGCACAAGATTGCCCAGAGTAACGGCTATGATCTGGTGCTGCAGTCAAAGAACGTCATCATCTATGGCGATGCAAGAACGATCACCGATATCACAGATCTTGTTCGATACGAGATTTCTCTATACTTTTGATTCACCCGAGAAGACAAGAGATACGGTCCTCTTCTTGCCTTGCGGGAATTCCACAACGCGAGACTAGTTGGAGATAAGTATCGCGTCCCCGGAATTTGATTAGGTATCAGAAAATGAGACATATTCAGGCTGATCATCATATCTACGTCTTTGCGCCGAAAATGGCGGCTGTTGAAACTATCGATATACCAAGCGAGCTTGTTTTTGAAACGATTGACGCCCTAGACGGCCAAATCACTTCTCGTGAAGATAGGTTGACAGAGCTTGATTTCTCACGCGTCAATCCTGCAACGGGACCTATCTTCATTGAAGGTGTCAAACCAGGGGACACCTTGATCGTGCGAATAAAACGTATCGAACTCCCGGAAACAGGGGTAATTATCACCGGACCTGGGATGGGAGTACTTGGGGATGAGTTGAGTGAATATGCGACAAAGATCCTTCCAATTAGAGATGGCTCGGTCCGGTTCAACGATTTAGAGCTTCCAGCTTCTCCCATGATTGGGGTGATTGGTGTCGCCCCAGAGTCGGAAAGCTACCCCACTGGTACCGCGCATCGCCACGGCGGAAACATGGATACCAAGGAGATTGGTGAGAGTGCAACACTTTACCTTCCAGTTTTTCAGGAAGGGGGTCTCCTCGCCCTGGGAGACGTACACGCGGTTATGGGCGACGGGGAGGTCTGCATATCGGGCTGCGAGATCTCCGCCAGTGTCACCGTGGAGCTTGACATTATCAAGGGAAGACAAATGAATTGGCCTATAGTTTCTACCGACGAAGGGATCTACATCATTGTTTCCTTGCCCGCCATCGATGCGGCACTCAAGGAGGCAACCCGAGAGGCGGTATTGTTCTTGGAGAGGAAACAACAGATCTCCCGTGAGGAGGCAGCTATGCTCGCAAGTCTTGCTGTAGACGTCAAGATCAGCCAGCTTGTTGATCCCAACAAGACAGCAAAGGCATTCATCCCTCGAATACTCGCGGGAGACAGTCCATTAGGTATACCTATGATTTGATGGTGGAGTCGTGTTTTCGTTGCAAGGTTTCGCCTCTTCTGATGTGACTGTCTACTATTGCTTAAGGAGTACGGTTCCCGAAGAGGCTAGTCCTCCTCGTTCTTTTTTTCTTCCTTTAGTGTCTGATAGATTTGCTCCAACCGTTCATCGACATGGCAATAAACGGTACCTTGTGGGAATGTTCCATCTTCCTGCAGTTCCCCAGCAGGAACCCCAGTAAGGATCTCGATTCCCTCTTCTATAGTGGAGACAGGGTAGATGTGAAACTTGCCCTGCTTGACCGCAGAAACGGCTTCCTCATCAAGCATTAGGTTGTCAACGTTTTGCGCAGGGATAATCACCCCCTGCTTGCCAGTGAGCGAACCCTTAGCTTTGCAGACCTTGAAAAATCCCTCGATCTTCTCATTTACTCCTCCGATCGGTTGGATCTCGCCCTTCTGATTCACCGAACCAGTGATTGCGATTCCCTGGTGGATAGGGATCCCAGCCAAGCTGGACAACAGAGCATATAGCTCGGTACTGGAAGCACTGTCTCCATCAATCATCGAATAACTTTGCTCAAAGGTGAGACTTGCTGAAAGGCTGAGTGGTCTTGTCCGGGCGAATCTTTCCCCTAGAAAACCTTTTAGAATCATGATCCCTTTAGTATGACTGTGCCCTCCGAGTTCGGCCTCACGTTCAATGTCGATGATCCCATCCTTGCCGGTGAAGACGTTTGCCGTAATACGGCTTGGCTTGCCGAAAGTAAAATTGCCCATTTGGAGAACGGCTAGCCCGTTTACTTGGCCTGTCACTTTGCCATCGGTATCGACAAGTATTTGGCCACGGGTAATCATCTCACGGATCTTTTCTTCGATTCGATTGCGCCTGTTGTCACGCTTCTCAAGCGCGCAGCGAACGTGCTCCTCTGTAACACATGACGAACCTTGATCTTCAGCCCAGTAAGAAGCCTCCTTCACTATTGCTGTTAGGTTCCCAAACTCACAGGAAAGCTTCTTTTGATCGCCAGCAAGATGAGAAGAGTATTCGATAATCTTAGCAACACCGGTAGGATCAAATGGCAAGAGGTTAGGGCTCTCTTGGCCACAGGCCCGGAGGAAGCGCGCGAGATCCTTCTCTCGAGCTGACGTCCGGTCCATCTCGGTGCCGAAATCACTCTTAATACTGAACAACTTAGGAAAGTCCTCATCATAGTGATGAAGAAGCTCATAGATGCGCGGGTTACCGATGATAATTACCTTCACGCGAAATGGAACAGACTCTGGTTTGAGTCCTTCAGTAGAAGCGTAGCCAAGCATTTGCAGGGGATCTTCAATGCAGATTTCGCGTCTCTTGATTGCGATCTTTAGCGCCTCCCAGCTCAAACCAAGACGAAACAGATTATTCGCGTTTAGTACCAGGTATCCGCCATTGGCTCGATGGAGTGATCCCGGTTTGATCATTGTAAAATCAGTTTGCACCACTCCCATGTGAACGCGCCGCTCAACTGAGCCAAACAGGTTGGAATAGGTAGCGTTCTGCTCGACAATCACCGGCGCACCTTCGGTTTGTGAGTTATCAACTAGCACATTCACTGAATAGCGCCTGAATGGATCGGATGGCAACATGGGAAAGGGGAGCTTCTGTTTGCTCTGGTTTCCGCTCTGCTTGAACTCCTCTAGATGTCGAACGATGTCCGTTTTGAGATCGCTAAGAAAAGTAATAGCCTTCTCAATCTTGTCATAATGTTGCTTTAGTTTGGCAAAATGAGGCTCGATCATGAATAGAACCGCCTCCTTTGCCAGTTTCTTAATCTCCTCCTCGCGCTCTTCCTCTACACGTGCGATTTCCTGCAAATTCTCCTGAACAAGTGCTTGAACCTCACTCTGTCTCTTCAGGATTTCCTTACGTTCTTCTTCTGGAAGCGCTTCGTACTCCTCCTGGCTGAGCGCCTCGCCTCCTTTGTGTAATGGAAATGTTTTGATTCCGATTGGGGTACGCTGGATAGAAAAACCAAACTCACGGCTGCTATTCTCCATTTTCTCGAACAATTCCGATCGTTTTGCGGTGTGGCGCTCCGTGATCTTCTTACTACGTGCCTTAAACTCATCGGATTCAAATACTTTCGGGATATCGCGCTTCAGCCGAGTGATAAGGTGGTCTATATCGTCACGCAGTCGCGCTCCCCAGCCAGCTGGAAGCTCCAGACAGTGAGGATTATAAGGTTCTGCAAAGTTATGTACATAACAAAGATCTGGTGGTCGAGGTTCGTTCTCACTCGCCTTGTTTAAGAAGTACTCCACGGCGGACATCTTTCCTGTGCCTGGACTACCGGCAACGTAGATATTGTACCGGTTCTTGGCATCTTTGATTCCCAGGCCGAGTTTAAGCGCTTCGATTGCTCGTTCTTGGCCGATGATCTTATCGAGCGGTTCCAGTTCATCGGTTGTCTTGAATTTGAAGGTTGAAGGATCACATGTCAGGCGAAGCTGTGCCGCGTCAAGTTCTTTGACCATTTGTTCCTCCTCAACTACAATTGTAGCCTAGATGAACGGATATTTTCAACGGATAATCAGAAATGTGTTGGTCATACTTACTCTTGTTTTCCTGGTCGGGAAAATGGCTCTGGGTGAGCAAACCATCGTGTTTCCACTGATTGATCGGCCAGGTGATTCATCCTATTGTCAGTATGCACAAGTTGCATTTGATCGGGCGACTAGCTCAATTGATCTTCTTCTCGCCGATGCTCGACTTGATGACAATCCACTTTGGGAATCGGTGCTTGCCGCGAAGAATCGCGGTGTACAGGTACGCGTTCTTGTTGACGAAAGTGATTGGGCTCCCACAATTACTGAACGGAACCGCGTGACGGTCGATTTCTTGCATGACCACGATATCGAAGCTCGCTTTGACGATCCTGCGATAACTACTCACGCTAAATTAGCAGTGATTGACCGAAAAACAGTAATTCTTGGTTCTTCGAATTGGAACAAGTATTCTCTTCGCGAACAGGAACAGACGAATCTGCTGGTAACCAATGGAGATGTGGGAGAAGTCTTTTCCAGCTATTTTGACAGGTTATGGATGGATAAGCTCCCATGTCACGGAGTCGAATTTGACCTCTCCTCGTTTCCAGCAGAAGGGTCATGGATCGTTCCCATCCCCGATACTTGCGATACCGCAAACTACCTCAAGATCCTGCTTAGGCTCCTGGAGCAGAGCGAACACTCGATTCATGTAGTGATGTACAGAGCCTCCTACTACCCTGACTACCAGGATGGTAGCTCAAACGAGATCCTACATGCACTGATAAGCGCGGCCAGCAGAGGGCTCGAGGTAAAAGTTCTCTTGGATGACTGCGCTTTCTATCCCGAATCAGCAGAGGCAAACCTACAAGCTGCCCTATACCTCTATCTACATGGAATTGAAGTTCGCTTTGATGATCCTGGCATGACTACCCATGCCAAACTAGTAATTGTCGATGGCAACAGTGTAATCCTTGGCTCAACCAATTGGAATTACTACTCTCTGGAAAAGAACAATGAAGTGGATATCGCCGTTATTAATCTTCCCGCTGTTGTTGCGCCATATGAGCAGTTATTTCGTCTATTGTGGAAAGATGGAAGAGTAATCGGGGACTAGACTGCGGCAGATCCTGGCTCTGTACGGGTCAACATGACAGAACCAAGGCATTATCCTTCCTGTGTAGTCTGGGAACAATTGAAAAGCGATCTATGCTGGAACAAAGGAGTACGTCTTTGCTGTAGCCAAGCGATATGAGGTGCTGTGCAGCCTCTGTTTCCATAAACACATCCTTCAATTTGGCAGGGGGGACAGGGGGAGGCAGTGCTTTCGGAATCGGTACACCAAGGCGAGCAAGCAGAAGAGAGGCGGTCATCGCGTCTTCCTGATTCTTGTCTCCCTGTTGTCCCGCGAGTAGAAAAGACAGAGAACCAGACGATCTGTCCATGATCCACTCGGCAAGCGCGCTAAGGTTAAGCGGTGAGCCAATGAGAACTGCCGCAGAGTGGTCCGCCACAGCGAACAGCGTAGGAACGCCATTTGTTGTTGTGAGAGCGAGATGGCTAAATCCGGTCTTCTTTCCCTGCAAGAGCTCGCATGGTGAGTTCCCCAGATCAAGCCCATCGATCTTCCTGCCATTACGTTCACCGGCCGTAAGAACCCTGTTGCTCTTGAGAGCTAGCGCAGCTTTCGAACTAGCTACAGGAATCACTTCCATTCCCAGATGAATTGCAGCGATAACGGTGGCGCTCATCCGCAAAGCGTCAATCACTACAATTGGGCCGGATGATGACATGAGAGATGGAGCGTTAGATTTACCCCAGGCGACCCGAATAATCATACTCTACTTGCGTCGGACAAGAAGCTTGCGTCCTTCAACACGTTCCACAACCACTTGGTCCCCGGCGTGGATTGGTCCCTCAATAGAAATAGCATCCCAATATTCGCCCTTTACAGCCACTTTCCCGCTGGGACTAATATTACCATGCGCATTTCCGACAGCCCCAATCATCCCAGACTTTCCTGTGACCGGCCGTTTACGCTGAATAAGAAGCCCTTTGGAGATAATCAACGCAAACAGGGCTGTCACTGTTCCCACAGTAAGTAAAATTGTTGCCCACGAGAGCCCAATTGCGCGATTTTCTATATTAAACAAGGTCAAAGAGCCAACTAGGAGTGAGATTACTCCGCCTGTAGTTAGTATTCCGCTTGTAGGGGTAAAAGCATCTAGGATCATCAGCACCACGCCGAATAGGATGAGCGCTACGCCAACAATGTTCACTGGCAGAATCTGCAGTCCAAAGAAGGCAAGGATCAAGCATAATCCACCAACAGCAAGACCAAAACCTATCCCAGGATGGAAGAATTCGTATATCAATCCATATAGTCCCAAGATAAACAGAACATACACAATATTGGGATCAACCAAGTAGTTGAGAATCCGCTCGCGTAGGGTAGGTAGGATCTTCTTTGCCTCATATCCAGCGGTATGAAGTACCTGTCCGCCAGGAAGAACATAGTTGTCAAGGCGAGTTAACAGCTCATCCAAGTCGTCGGCTATCATGTCGATGACATTGTTGGAGAGAGCCTCGGATGCGGTAAGGGAACTTGACTCACGCACCGCTTTCTCCGCCCATTCCACATTCCGATTGCGTCTCTCCGCGATTGATTTCGCGAAGGCGACTGCGTCGTTTTCTGCTTTCTTGGCCATGGTTGCGTCTTCATCTGATTCCGCTCCACCTAACAGATTAACCGGGTGGGCAGCGCCAATGTTTGTTGCTGGTGCCATTACTGCAACATCAGCAGCCATAGTGATGAATACCCCTGCTGAGGCTGCACACGCACCGGCTGGACTCACGAAAACAACGATTGGAACCAATGAGGCAAGCTCTGCCATTACAATATCTCGCATTGACTCTCCTAAACCACCAGGCGTATTTAACTCGATTATGAACAACCCTGCATTGGCGGCTTCAGCTTGTTTGATCCCCCGCAATACCATGTCTTTGCTTACTGGATTGATCGACCCATCCAATACAAGATGGTAGATCTCGCTCATCCCTAGACAGACTAGAGAAGCGCCCAGGCAAATGACAACAAAGAGAAGAATCACGCATACGTGTGCCTTCATTTCGCATCGACATTACTCCATCTCTAGTTTCAATACAAGAAACGGGCATCAGAGCAAATGATCCTTGTTGACTTGGGAGTTCTTCCTCATAGTGACCTATCGCATGGGCTAGACATGCAGAAGAGCACATTCTCTGAGAAACTACTGGGGGATGTTCTTCTGGAAGAGGAACTTGTCAACCCAGAGGCAATCGAACGGGCCCTCGTCATCCAAAGTAGACGGATGACAACTAGTACCTGATATGCTCAACTCCAAGGTGTAACGGGATAATCCTTCTATCCCAACACCACATTCCGTTGGTGTGGAATCTCCTCTTGTGCTGTGGCAAGGTACTCTGCAAATTGTCGTGGTCGGATATATGAGATTCATGTAGACAAGCGTTCCAGCGCGTGTGGGGTCCTCCCGATCATAGAGCTCGCGTAGCACAGCGCAAAGCGTTCGTCAACAGCATAATGATTGTGGTTCCCTTGCATGGAGAAAACAGTGTGCTATGATTAGCGAGAAAGGGCTACTAGCTATATGGGAACAAAGCGCCATTTGCGTGATAACCTGCTTCCGTGATTATGCTGACTAAATGCTGCTCCTGCACCAGGAACACGTGCTTGTCCAGGTGGAGAAGAGGTAACTCCGCTTGAATGTGGTACTGATCGGAGGAATGACTAGAGAAGCCAGAAGGTGAAATTGATGAATATTGCTATCTTGGTCGTGGTTTCCTATCTTATCGGAGCGGTTCCCACAGCAGTAATCATTGGAAGGGTTTTCCGCAACATCGATGTTCGTCAGCACGGAAGTGGAAGTGCCGGAGCAACGAATACTTGGCGGGTCCTCGGCTGGAAAGCAGCTATAATAGTACTGATACTTGATGTGGGGAAGGGCGTAGTGACAACCACTCTTGTTCCAATGCTCCCACTCGGGTCTGTTGGTCTGCCTCCTGAACTGGTGGCAATTTTATGCGGACTTGCAGCAGTTACAGGTCATGTTTTCCCAATTTACGCTGGTTTCCGGGGAGGAAAAGGTGTAGCTACCGCAGCCGGGATGCTTGCGGCGATTGCCCCTATCTCGGTAGGTATTGCTGTCGGTGTCTTTGGCATTACCCTAGTATTGTTCAGACGCGTGTCGCTTAGCTCAATTGCTGGGGCAGTAAGTATTCCCGTATCACTGGTTCTTATAAATCGGTATACCGCTATCTATCACCACACCTTGCTGATCTGGCTGGGAATTGTCCTATGTATGTTTATCTTGTTCACTCATAGGGGAAACATTTCGCGACTGGTGCGCGGAGAAGAGCGGCCCCTTCCCTGGACACGGAACTCGAAGCGGACCGGGAAAGGAAACTAAGCCTGCTTGTTCTTTCCTTCATTCACAGAACGCTACCATGGTAGTTAAACGCTGGTATTATCCAGGTTTGACGGACGAAGAACATAATGCTACAATCTCTCTTTGTACAAAGGAGTAGATGGTGAAGAAGGATCCATTACGAGAATTTCGAAACAGGAACTTGAGAAACATCGCAGTTATCACCGTCGTTGTGATCTTTGGATTGATCTTGCTTCAATCCATGTTTGGAAGCCGCGGAAAGACGGACGAGATAAGCTATTCGTTATTTAGAACGCTGGCGAGCAGCGGTCAGATCTCTTCAGTAACAATAAGGGATAATCGTGGAGAGGGAACAACCATTGATGGGGGAACATTCACGGTTCAGCTTCCCAGTGAGGCAGCAAACTATGAACCGTTGCTGCTCGAAAACAATATTCAGATCGAGTACGAGCCCTCTTCAGGTGGAAGTTGGCTTATGTCTATTCTCGTCTCGCTTCTTCCGATTGTCCTTCTAATTGGCGTTTGGGTTTATATTATGCGTCGGAGCCAAAGCGGTGGCGCTCTCTCCTTCGGTCAATCTAAAGCGAAGCTTGTGCAGCCAGACACGACTCAGGTGACGTTTGCCGACGTTGCTGGAATAGATGAGGTGACAGAAGAAGTTGGGGAGATTGTCGAATACCTTAAAGACCAGAAAAGGTTCTCACGTCTCGGAGCTGAGATTCCTAAGGGAATCCTGCTTGTTGGTGCTCCAGGAACCGGGAAAACGCTGATAGCGAAAGCAATCGCCGGAGAGGCAAGCGTTCCTTTTTTCTCGATTAGTGGCTCGGATTTCGTAGAGATGTTTGTGGGGGTTGGCGCTGCGCGAGTACGTGACATGTTCGAAAAGGCAAAGTCAAGCTCACCCTGTATCATTTTTATTGATGAGATCGACGCCGTTGGCAGAAAGAGGGGTGCCGGCCTTGGCGGCGGCCATGACGAGCGTGAACAAACCCTAAACCAGCTGTTGGCCCAGATGGACGGCTTTGAGCCAAATAAGGGCATCATCCTGCTAGCAGCAACTAATAGGCCGGATGTGCTTGACCCCGCGCTTCTTCGTCCCGGGCGCTTTGATCGAAGGATCACTGTACCAAGGCCCGATCTGAAAGGAAGAGAGGCGATTCTGCAGCTCCATCTCGTAAACAAGACAATTGCTACAGATATTAACGTGTCGATTTTGGCACGGAGGACGCCAGGTTTCGTTGGTGCCGATATTAAGAACCTATGTAACGAAGCAGCCCTTCTTGCAGCACGTCAAAACAAGACGCATATTGAAATGGTTGACTTTGAAGAAGCGATGGACCGTGTAATCGCTGGAATCAGACGCAAAGGGGTCGTTATCACAGAGGATGTACGCAAACATATTGCCTATCACGAATCTGGGCATGCATTGCTGGGAAAACTTCTCCCTAAAGCTGACCCAGTTCACAAGATTTCTATCATCCCCCGCGGAGATGGTTCGCTGGGGTTTACCCTACAGCTTCCAACGGAAGAGAAGTATATCGTGTCTGAGGAAGAGTTCAAGGATAAGCTAACTACGCTTTTTGGTGGCCGGGCAGCCGAGGAACTTGTGTTCAACGAGCTAAGTACCGGAGCCTATGATGATTTGAAAAAAGCGACTGATCTTGCTAAACGGATGGTTGTCGAGTATGGAATGAGCCAAAAGCTTGGCCCAATGAGCCTTGCGCGTGATCATGTTGATGTGTTTCTTGGTGAAGAAATCGTGAGGAGGAACGAACATTCGGAAGACCTGACCTCATTAGTGGACAGTGAAATTCGCTCATTGATCACTCGTGCCCATCAAAAGGCCAAACGACTTCTCACCAACAATCGCTCTGTGCTTGATCGACTAGCTAATGAAGTCCTGAAGCATGAAGTGATTGCTGGAGATGAGCTCGACAATTTGTTCAAGGTACTTATCCCTGTTCTAGCCGCCTAATGCCTGAATCACAACGGCGTGTCACGATCTTGGGCTCTACGGGCTCAATCGGTTGTCAAACGATTGATGTTATCGAGCGACTCAACAAGCAAGGCCACACATTCTCTATAGTAGGGCTTTCTGCTGGCCAGAACATCGCTCTTCTCAGCCAACAGATCGATCGTTTACATCCATCAGTAGTATGCATTCAAGAGAGATCAAAAGCTCAGACACTGTACAAGAGATTCCCCCACTTACGCATTCTTACGGGAGAGGAAGGACTGAAGAAAGTCTGTAGGATGGATGGAGTCGATCTGGTCGTCAATGCCCTCACGGGAGCGGCTGGTCTTGGCCCCACTCTAGAGAGCCTCCAGCTTGGGTGCACGGTTGCTTTGGCAAACAAAGAGAGCCTGGTAATCGGAGGAGAACTGGTAAGTGAACTCTTGACCAAATACAAAGGAAAGATCCTGCCAATTGATAGTGAGCATAATGCTCTTCTGCAGTGTTTGTGGGCGGGCAGGCTGGCTGAGGTAGTCCGAGTGATCATTACCGCATCAGGCGGACCATTCTTACATACACCAACAGAAGAGCTCGTTCATATTCGGCCGGAGCAAGCCCTTAGACACCCCAATTGGTCGATGGGCAAGCGAATTAGCATTGATTCTGCGACAATGGTTAACAAGGGGTTTGAAGTAATCGAAGCTCACTACTTGTTTTCGCTTCCCTACGAGAAAATCGACGTCATAATCCATCCGGGATCAGCAATCCACTCATTTGTTGAATATTGCGACGGATCTATTCTTGCTGAGTTGGCAGCGCCGGATATGCGCATCCCTATTCAGTATGCCTTGGTCTACCCTGCTCGTGTGGAGACAGGGCTTCCCCGACTTGATCTTGAGAAGATAGGGAGAATAGAGCTTGAGGCGCTTTCCCGAGAGCAGTTCCCTGCTTTCGTAACCGTTCTCAGCGCCGGCCAAATCGGAGGAACCGCTCCTGCCGCAATCAATGCGGCTGATGAGGTGCTTGTAGATCGCTTTCTGAAAGAAGAAATTCCATTTACCGCACTTGCTGAAGGGCTTGAGGCGATTCTGTCTCGACACATAGACAGAACTGCTGACAGCAAACAAAGGACTGACTTTTCTGCGATCCTTGCTACTGACAAGTGGGCACGCGAGGAGGCAAGGGGTCTATTTCTTTGATGAGAAATGGCTTTCTCATATAATTAATTGTCCCAATCTTGAGGCAGGGGGGGGAGAAGATGGCTATTACTGATCGTGATATAACATCGTGCTTGGAAAGCATAATCGACCCGGAACTTGGCATCAGCATAGTTGAGCTTGGTCTCATCTACAATATCCAGATTGACGAGAAGAAGATCAGTATTGACATGACCCTTACTAACCCTGGGTGTCCATTTGCGGCAACGTTGGCTGGAAACGTCGAGCAAGCGGTCCGAGAGAAATTTGAGGGGATCGAAGTGGAGGTTAGCTTCGTTTGGGATCCGCCATGGACTTTGGATCGAATGTCTGAAGCGGCCAAGAAACATCTTGGCTATGATTGTTGAACAGCTCGGTTTAATCTTTGTCCGGTCCGGATAAGCTAGTCCCTCTCGCCCATCCACATGAGCCGCCATAATCCACTTAGCCTAGCATAGATCACGTAGGAAACAACTGCAGCTGTCATTGGAACAACAACCTTCAACAGCTGTGAGGCCTCTCCTGCCAGTGATCTAGTACACCAAGAAACAAGAAAAACTACTGCTGCCCCTCCTGCGATCTTTAGCAGGTTAACAGCTAGTTCACTATCTGGGTGAAACTTTCGCCACAGGAATGCTCCAAGTACGGCAGCGTTGACACACCCAGCAATTGAAGTCGCGAATGCCAATCCTGCTTCGCGCATTGGCCCGACAAGCAGTAGGTCAAAAGCAATGTTTGCCCCTACCGCGCAAGCAGATGCGATAACCGGAACAAGCGTCTGACCGCAGGCGTAGAAAGCACGTGTAAAAATGGATACCAGCCCATAAAAGAAAAGGCCAATCAGGTAAAAGGAAAGCACGTGTGCTGTGCGTAGTGTTGCCGCTGGGGTGAAGCTTCCGTGTTCAAACAAGAGGCGGATGACATCACCACCAATCACGTACAAACCAACCACTGCTGGAATAAGCATGAATGCAGCAGCGCTTATTCCTTCACCAAGATGTTTCGAGAACCTGTCATTATCTCCGTGGGCAAGAGCAGCTGAGAAGCGTGGCAATAAAGCACTTGCGATACTTATCGCGAACATTCCGAGCGGGAGCTGAAATAATCGCATTGCGTACTGCAGCGATGAAATCCCGCCCTCTCCCAAATGTGAGGCAAGTTTGTTGTCTACCAGTAGATTGATTTGAACAACGGCAAGCCCAAGAATGGCAGGTGCCATCAATCGCGTCATCTTGCGAACGCCTGGATGCAATGGAAGCAGGGTAAAATGAAATCGAAACCCCGCCCGGTAAAGAGCGGGTATCTGAATTAGGAGTTGTCCAGCACCGCCAATCAGTACTCCGAATCCCAGCCCAAAAATCGGGTTAGGTAGGCGAGGAGAAAGGATAAGCGCCCCGGTGATCATCCCCAGGTTGAATAGAACTGGGGCAAGGGATGGGACGAAAAAACGACGATATCCATTAAGTATGCCCATGAACACCGCCGAAAAACCAACAAGAGCAATGAATGGAAACAACAAACGGGAAAGACTTATGGCTAAATGAAGTTCTTCCTCAGCAAATCCGCTAGCTAAGAAAGAGAGATAGGTCGGCGCGAACAGAATCCCTGCGGCAACAACTATTGGGAAAAGAAGCAGGAGGAGTGAAAGAACATTGCTGGCAAAACGGTTTGCGTCTTTGCCCACAATCAGTGAGTCAGTGAATACGGGAATAAATGCTGTGGATAGAGCGCCTTCTGCAAGGAGTCCGCGAAGAAAATGAGGGAGAAAAAACGCGATCAGGAATGCGTCATAACTGCTGCCGGCACCGAAACGATCCGCTATTGCCACATCGCGAAACAGTCCGAACACACGTGAAATCCCGGTGGCCAGCGCCATTAGTAGAACATCGCGCGCCAGGCGTTTCATCGATCGTCGGGAATAAGAAGGAGGCCAGCGGCAACTTTTCCTCCCGCTCCAATTTCCCAGTAGGTTGCACCTTCCTTGAATACGAGGGAGCTTGAATGACCGCCATCGAACGCTATGGCATTCTTTATCCTTACTGGCAGACTGTGAAGTATTGCGAGTAAATCAGCAAAATCTGCTCCAACTGATCTCGTGCCCTTTACTACCGCAAGCAAGATCAATCCACCATACCAGTCGGTTGCCAGGACGCTGCGGCTGGCAAGCCCATTGACCAATGGAGAATTGAGAGTAAAGGCTTCCTTCCCGGGATCGAGAACATCCTTGCCGTCAAACATTAGAAGCGGCCCTGCGCTGACTGCATCAGTAATAAGTAGACCGCCTTGATCGAGCACGTGTTCGACATTCACCTCATCGGAGACACCAATCATTGCCAATCTGGAACAGGCAGTTCCGCTTGCCACAATAAGTGTTGCGGAGCTGTCTCGTGCTATGTACGGACTGTCTTCTGCTGCTACAACTCGATTGGAGCGCACCTTGAGAATTCGGTATGACTCTAGGAATCCTCGGCTAATATCACCTGTGTAGCCTGGGGTGTAAACAACTATCTCATTTGACTTGATTGGCCGATTTACATCATCAACAATGATCTTCTCCCCGCCCACTCGCAAGAACATCGTAATGGTAGGATTGAAGAACACCAAGTGCCCGAAGATATCAATGCCAAGAGCTCCTCGCCGCTCGTAGTTAGAGCTCTGCACTTCACCGTTCACAATTAGCAATCCCACCGGAATGTTTGTCGCGGTATCAAAGAAATTGGCGTTGATCGCCACAGGCGCACCGTGGAATTGTGCCATATCTCTTAGGTACGCAAGGTTGCCAACTCCGTTAAGGGGAATGGCGGGAAAAAGTCGGTAGTGGTCGCGCCAGCTATCAATGTACAAGTAGTTGGTTCTTACTGTCCCATGGCCAAGATCACTTTGGATCTGATTGTAGGTAATCGAGGGTAGGATTTCTTCTTTCTCTTTAGCCTGCGATTCATGGTCGAAAACAAGCGATAGTGAGTACAGACCTGCTGAGCTAAACCTCTTGAGTTGGGGCAGGTAAGCACTAGAAAAATCGATTGCTAGCTCCACAGTTTGGTTCTTTCCTTCTCGCAACTCTACCGAACTGATAGGCCCCTCGCTGAAGGCAAGCCATTGTGAAGCAGCGGCAAGAGAGCAGTGATAGAAACGAAGACGGATCTTGCCATCGCCTGCTTCTATTGTTCTGCAGGGAACAAAGCCATCGAAACGCACCGTCACCTCACCGGATGTCGGATCAAAGGAAGTAAGAGATACTGGCTCAGTTTCTACATAGATTTCCTCGCCAATTGTGTGTATTCGTACGCCGGTGAGCTCCGCAAGTTCTGTAAGTGAGACATAGGCAATTCTGTTGCGGACAAAGAAGTGTTCCACCGGAAACAGTTTCCTTCCCTTGCTAGAACGTGTAGTAATAGAGGCGTCCTGATCGACATATGATGCTTCCAAGCCAACGAAACGACCGAACTCAAGCAAGGGAACCATTACTTGCCCGGCATCTTGGAACGCTGGATGGAGAAGGATGACTTGATCGCTATTCACCCACAGAAGCACTCTATCACTAGCCGCAAGAACAGCAACAAAGACACACAACAGGGCAATCCCCGCCAGGCACGCGCTTCTCATTTCAGGTTAATCCTCCCCTACCTCCTCCCTGTCAACACGAATACGAAGCTCTACTGAAATATCCTTGTACAAACTGATTGGCACCATGTGTGGGCCAAGACTCTCAATAGGACGCTCCAACAGGACACGTGATGCCTCAATGTGTTCTCCTAGCTCTTCTTCAATCTTCGAAACAATCTCCTCTGCTCGCACAGAGCCGTACAATTGATTATTGTCATGGGCTTTGCGGGCAAAGATGAAATGACAGCCACTAAGGACATTGCTCAGGCGAATAGCCTTTGCTTCTCGCTGTTCTATTTCCACCTCATGTGATAGTTTTGCTTTTGCATAGCGAGCAATGTTGTGCTCCGTTGGCGTAACAGCTAGCCCACCAGGAAATAGATAATTCCGCGCATAACCATTAGCAACATCCACTACCTCTCCTATATGCCCAAGCGATGAAATAGTCTCCGTTAACAGTACTTTAGTGATGTTCATCACCTCTTTTCATTGTTGACACAGATTGTAGTCTGCGCGTTGTGAAGCGTCAAACCGCCAGTATGTGGCTTTGCTTGTGTGTGGTATACTTGAAGTATTGATATGAACTGGTTAGAAGAATGGGAGAAGAAGAGGGATCGAGTGCTAGTGATGGGGGTGCTGAATCTCACTCCGGACTCATTCCATGACGGAGGAAGCTATCCAACACAGAAGGCGGCAGTCAACCGTGCCCTAAAGATGGTGGAGGAAGGAGCGGATATCATCGATATTGGTGGTGAGTCAAGCAGACCGGGTGCAGCACCTATTTCTGAGCGTGAAGAGCTGGGCCGTGTTCTGCCAGTAATCAAGGGAATACGCAAGCAAAGCAAGATCATGTTATCCATTGATACTACCAAGGCAGCGGTTGCCGCCGAGGCAATTGCGTGTGGCACAACAATCGTGAATGATATCAGCGCTCTTAGATCGGACCCGGGGATGACTCGTGTGATAGCCAGAAACAAGGTCTTTCTTATATTGATGCACATGCAGGGAACACCAGGAACAATGCAACACAACCCTACCTACGATGATCCTGTTCGTGAGATTAGTGACTTTCTCCAGGAACGAATTAAGATTGCCCTAGGAGCTTCGATTCCTTACCAGCAGATCATCGTTGATCCAGGAATTGGTTTCGGAAAGAAACTTGAACATAATCTGGTCATTCTACAAAACCTGAACAGATTTGCCGCACTTAAGGTGCCAATACTTGTTGGGCTATCTCGTAAATCATTTCTTGAGCAGATCCTCGGCTCAAGCGCCGAGGATCGCTTGACCGCTACAATCGCCGCCAATGCGATCGCCGTAGCGAATGCGGCCGACATCATTCGCGTGCACGACGTGAAAGAAGGGAGAAGAACGGCTGACGTTGCCTGTCGTTTACGAAGAAGAAATGCTCAAGACAGATGATTTCTTTGAACATCTTGGAAGAAAGCTCCCGGTAGAGCTGTATTTCAAAGGGGTTTCAACACCATCTCTACAAGGATGTTTCCGGGAGGACATTGTTGCCATCGGCCATGGCTTTGGGCAACTAGACAACATCTATCTGACACTCAACATCTCTACAACAATTGAGATGTCTTGTTGCCGTTGTCTTGCTCCTGTCTACACACGGGTAAGTCTGCGCGACGTGTTCAAGATTAGAACTGAACCGACAGAGGATGAAATTGATCTATTGCCCCATATTCTTGCGGCTATCAACGCTTCACTTGATCCACATCCACTTTGTCTACCCAATTGTCGAGGCTTGTGTCCAGTTTGCGGAGTCAACCTTAATCAACACCCTGAACACAAACCACACTTAGCGGAAGCAGAAAGGCAAAAACTGGCGGATTTCTTGTGACTCAGAGAGTGATTGCCTTAGGTTTTGACCCGGGTCTTGCAACTACCGGATATGGAGTGGTGCGAAGATCATCGAATGGCTGGGAAGCTGTAGCTGGGGGGGCGATTGAGACACCGCCCGCCACTGCACGCGCAACTCGCTTGCAGAAGATTTATGAGGAAGCATGCGCACTGATCCAGGCCTACCATCCAGATGGTGTGGCGATTGAAGAGGTGTACATGGCTAAGAACACACGCACAGCGATGCTTACCGCAGAAACACGTGGCGTACTCCTTCTTGCTGCAGCAGATGTACCCATATATTGCTACACTCCACTACAGGTAAAAAAACAGATCACCGGCTATGGTAGAGCAAACAAGAAACAGGTGCAGTTGATGGTGAAAAGACTCCTTCACCTTGCAAAGGTCCCACAGCCAGATGATATGGCTGATGGGTTGGCTATTGCCCTTTGTTGTCTAATTGAGTTGAGTGGAGTGCAAGCGGAGAAGCATGCTTACCTATAAAGAGCTACTGGGATTGACAGAAGAACCCAGCAAGAGAAGGATTCTGCTGTTGGATGGAAATTGCCTTGCATATCGTTCCTTCTATGCCATCCGTGAACTTACCACCGATGACGGTCATCCAGTGAATGCAGTTTACGGGTTTTGGCGAATACTGATGAAAGTATTGCGCGAGTTTCCTTCTGCCTATGTCACGGTTGCTTTTGACGCTGGAGGGAAGACCTTTCGCCACGAGCTTTATCAAGCCTACAAAGCTACACGCAAGGAAACCCCAGATGAACTTAGGGCACAGTTTCCGGTTATCCGTAAACTACTGGGCCAACTAGGAATCAATGTGGTAATGCAGCGAGGAGTGGAGGCAGATGACATTCTTGCCAGCATTGCTTACCGAGCAACAGAGAGCGCCCTTGATGTGCTTATCGTTTCTTCGGACAAAGACCTTGTACAGCTTGTTGATGACAAGATCGCGATCGTCCGCCCATCTGCCCGTCAGACTAAGGATGTGGGGGAAATTCTAGATAGAAAAGGAGCGTACACGCGCTTTGAGGTACCCCCAGAGAGGATTATTGATTTTCTTTCCCTCGTAGGAGACACCGCTGACAACATACCCGGTATTCCGTCGGTGGGGAAGAAGCGGGCTTCACAGCTTCTTGGACGATTTGGCTCCCTGGATGGAATCATGGAGCATCTAAGTGAGATAAAAAGCGCAACAGTACGAGAGAATCTAATACAGCATGCCGACAAAGCCTTGCTTGCCCGCAAGCTTGTCACCCTCAAGAAAGACGTGGAAGTAGGAAGAATCCCTGAGGATTGCGCGCTACAAGGGATAAACACTGATGGACTGGTACAGCTGCTGACAGAGCTCGAGTTCCGCTCTGTCGTCAGCGAGCTTGGTATCAACAAGAGGGAATCGACAAAACAAGACGAAGAGAGGAAAGCTAGCTACCATACAGTTTTGTTGCGTACCGAACTTGATCGATTGGTTGCAAAGCTGGCAAAGCAGAAAATGTTTTCGATTGATTTAGAGACAACGAGTCGTGATCCGATGCAAGCCGAAATCGTAGGAATCGCCATCTCACCGCAGCCATACGAAGGTTATTATGTCCCGGTTGGACATGACTACCTGGGAGCTCCTTGCCAACTTACATGTAGTGAAGTTCTGGAAGCACTACGCGGACTTATTGAGTCGGCACATCCACAGATCATTGGACAGAATCTGAAATACGATTTGATCATCCTCTATAGATACGGGCTGCATCCGACAGGGATCTGCTTTGACACAATGCTTGCTTCACATCTTGCCCAACCGGAGGAACGTCGGCACAACTTAGAGAAAATCGCGAGCTCTTATCTAAACTACGAAATGCTCTCCTACGCCGAGGTTGCTGGCAAGGACGGCTCAATCGCTGCAGTTCCGATAGAACGCTCGACGTTCTATGCTGCGGAAGACGCGGAGATCGTCTTTCGCCTGAAAGCACCTCTGGAAAAGGCGATGCACAAGGCGCAGGCAACCAAGCTGTTTCAAGAAGTGGAACTTCCTCTTGTCTCAGTGCTGGCAAGAATGGAGCAAAACGGCATTCTTCTGGATAAGGGAATCCTGGCCATCCAAGGCGAGCAAATCGGAGAAGAGCTGGTAGCTATCGAAGAGGACTTGTATGAAATTGCCGGTGAACGCTTCAATCCCAGCTCCCCAAAGCAGGTGGCCGAGGTGTTATTTGATCACCTTGGTCTTCCAGTAATCGAGAGAACGAAGACGGGACCCTCGACAAGCGCGCGCGTATTAGCCAGGTTGGCAGCGGAACATCCGTTGCCAGGGAAGTTACTTACGTATCGAGAGTTGGAGAAACTGATGACCACTTACATCAAGCGCCTGCCCGCCGCGGTGAACCCACGAACCGGAAGAATCCACACATCATTTCATCAGACTTCTACTACCACCGGACGGCTTTCTTCCTCTGACCCCAACCTGCAAAACATTCCCATTCGCACCGAGGTAGGAGAGAGGATTCGCCGGGCGTTCATTGCTCCAAAAGGGTCGCTACTAATCGGAGCTGACTATTCGCAAATAGAACTGCGCCTATTAGCACACTTGTCTGAAGATAAAGGATTAATCGCGGCATTCAAGCATGGAGAGGATTTGCATCGCCTGACTGCGAGCCGAATTTTTGGGATTGCCGAGGAGATGGTAACTCACAGATTGCGCAACGCCGCCAAACGAATCAACTTCGGGATTCTCTATGGAATTAGTCCGTACGGGCTGGCCCGAGAACTTTCCATTTCACAAGCTGAAGCTAAGGCTTACATTGATCGATTCTTCACTGCTTACCCAGAGGCAAAACACTGGATTGAGAAGATGATAAAGCTTGCCGAAGAACATGGCTACACAGAGACAATACTTGGCCGGCGCAGGCCACTTATTCACATAAAATCGAAGAATATGGCTAGGCGGAATTTCGACAAGAGAAACGCGGTAAATACCCCCATTCAGGGAAGTGCTGCCGACCTGATCAAGCTGGCGATGCTTAGGATAGACCGGTTGATTGAGGAAAACATGGTTAAGGCCAAGATGCTCCTGCAAGTCCATGACGAATTGATCTTCGAGGTGGAAGAAGAGTATTGTGAACAGGTGATGGAACAAGTCAAACAGGAAATGGAACAGGTGATGGAACTACGTCTCCCTTTGCAGGTTACAGTCAAGTGTGGTATAACGTGGAGTGACATCTAACAGCAGATAAGGAGGAGAAATACTCAAACTTGGCTACTGGCTAATGATATTGGCGGGAATACTTCTCGGAGGATATGCTGGCTATTTCTTGGTTCGCGCAATTATTACGGCACCGGGAATCGGGAATTTCTTCAAGGTAGTAATCCTTGTTGGAGTGAGTGGCCTTATCACCACTATTGTCGGTTTAATCCGAGAACGAAGAAAGGAGAGTCATAATGTTTCTGATAACGACTGAGACAATCAAGGGGAGAGAGATTGGGGAGGTACTTGGGCTCGTGCGCGGGAACACAATTCGCGCCCGCCACATGGGGCGAGATATCATGGCTGGCTTGCGGAATATCGTTGGCGGAGAAATCAAGGAGTACACACGGATGCTCTCTCAAGCACGCAATCAAGCCGTTGAACGTATGGTGAAGGAAGCGGAGGAATTAGGAGCAGATGCCGTAATTGGAATGCGCTTTACTACTTCACAGACTATGTCTGGCGCAGCAGAAATTCTTGCTTACGGGACAGCAGTTAAGTTGGCTTAAAGGAGGGAAACTCATGGGTTTCGTGGATCGTGTACTGGAACAGAATGAGGATCAGGAAAACCCAACTTGGCAAGATGGCATGCGCAAATTGCAGGGCTGGGTCGGTTGGTTGTTGATAGGTGCCATTATCATCATCTATTTCTTGACGGGAATCTATTCTATCGGTCCATCGGAAGTGGGATTGCTGAAGCGGTTTGGGCGTTATGTGGAAACCGTTGATCCGGGTCTGCACTATCACCTTCCTGGCCCGATAGAAAGCGTGGTTGTCGTAGATACATTGGGTATACGAAAGGAGGAAATCGGGTTTAGGACAATATCTCCTCCGCCTAATCCACGATATCAAGAGATAGAGACAGAGGCACTAATGCTCACTGGCGATGGAAATATCATACACATGGAAATGGTAGTTCAGTACAGAGTAAAGGATCCGGAGCAATTCGCGTTCAATCTGATTAACCCCAGGGAGATTACTAAGCAAGCCGCGGAGGCTGTGCTGCGAAAACAAGTAGCGACAAGAACGGTTGATGAGGCCTTAACCTCCCAGCGTGATGAAATCGGCATGGACACACTTGTTGCCTTACAGGTCCTCCTTGATAGCTATGGAGCAGGTATTGTAATAAGCAACGCGCAGTTGCAGGATGTAAAACCTCCACGCTCTGTTGTTTCCGCTTTTGATGATGTGAACAGCGCACGTCAGGACAAAGACAAGCTAATAAACCAAGGAGAGGAATACGCGCTTGATATCCTTCCACGTGCTCGTGGGAACGCGGAGCAGATCTTAAATCAGGCGCTCGCATACACACAGGAGAGGATCAAGCGGGCGGAAGGAGAAGTCTCCCGTTTCCTAGAAGTCCTAAGGAAGTACGAACTGGGAGAAGAGGTGACTAGAACACGCATATATATCGAAACAATGGAGAAGATCCTCCCAGGTATGGAGAAGATTATCTTGCCACAACAAGATAACGGCATAATCAAGCTGCTCGATCTAAGCAGGTTTCCAGAGGGAGGTGAGTAGACATGCGTAAGCTAGTAATCTTTGTTGGGATAGTAGTAGTGGCATTGATTGCTTTCAACCTGTTTACCTTTACTGTAGATGAGACCAAAAAGGCTGCAGTTCTTCGCTTTGGAGAGATTATCCGAGTGGTTGAACAACCGGGCCTTCAACTTAAAATACCATTTATCAATAAGGTTGTATATCTTGACGACCGCGTCCTTAGTTATGACATTCAACCACGTGACATCCTCACCTCTGATCAGAAGCGATTAACCATCGATAACTATGCCATCTGGCGAGTAGGGGAACCACAACTATTCATCGAAGCTAATGGGGGAAGGATTTCAACTGCACAAAGCCGCATCGATGACATCGTTTACTCGGACTTGCGCGATGTCTTGGCCAAACACAGTCTGGACGAAATCGTTTCAGAGAAACGGCTGGAGTACTTGCAGGAGGTAACGGCAACCAGTCGTGCTAAGTTGATAAAGTTTGGGATTAACCTAATTGATGTGCGCATCAAACGCGCAGATTTGCCGACTGAAATTGAGCAAGCAGTGTTTTCCAGGATGCGTTCTGAGAGAGAGAGGATTGCTGCTCAACTTAGATCTGAGGGGGAGGAAGCAGCAAAGAAGATCACCTCGCAAGCAGATAAGGAGCGAGAGATTATCCTGGCGGATGCACGCAAAGCAGCCGAAAAGGAAATGGGAATAGGGGATGCGCAGGCCTTAGAGATTTATGCTAATGCCTATAACCAGGACGCGGATTTTTACCGATTCTGGCGTACCCTGGAATCCTATAAGATAGCGCTTAAGGATGATACTTCTATTGTGCTCTCCACTGAGTCGGACTATCTCCGTTTCCTGGACCGGCCAACTGGAACAAAGGAGGAAGAAGCTAACGAGTAATGGAGAATAAGGAGCGAGGTACCCAACCACATTTTGTGTGCCTCGCTCAGCTAATAGGTTCTATTCAAGTTCTTCAGGCGATGGGGAAGTCCCCTCTTGTGGGACAACATAACGTCGCCTGCCAAACATAGATCTAAATATTGCCCCAGCAACAAATCCTGCTATTACGAGGCCTGGGTATAGCTGTTGTCGAGCAGCGCTAACCTTCCATCCAAGAAAAGTAATATTTACCTGACCGGAGTTCTCAACGATAAAGATCGCTACCAGACCGGCAATGACCAAGACACTAAGAAGTTTTCCCTTCATTAGACCCTCCAATTACTAGCAGGATACCATCTTTGCAGGGTTGTGCCAACTTGCTGGAATACTGAGCGGGTCTAACAACATGCTGGGATCTGCTTGTCCGTGAAAACAATCTCAGTCTCGGGCCAACCTAGATAATCGAAGTCGCGCATTGTGCTCACAAGAGCACAAGCAGGAGCGCTTTGCAGCGAATACTTCAATAACATGGCAATCGGCACACCAATGTCGCGTACAGCCATGTGGGCCACTTTCTGTAGATACACTTGTCCGTTCCCCTTGCCTGAAACGCTGACTTGACCTGAGAGCGGTGTTCTGCCATACTTCTACCAGGTGAAAGAGGTGAAGGGGTACAAGGTGAAAAAACTGGTTGTCCTAATTGGCCATTCCGGGTCGGGGAAAACGACTTTTTGCGAGAGCCACCCAGAGTGGGCAGTGGTATCAAAGGATCACATTCGGCAGATGGTTTTCAATCGGGACTTTGACCTTTCCTATGAAGAAGTCGTGGATCGGATCTTCGCCGCTGTCCTTGTCGAGACAGTGGAATCTCACGCGGAAGTCGTGTGTGTCGACAATACCAATCTAACACGCGAGGAGAGATCCTCCTTGATTGAGGTGGCGCTTGCCTCTGGACGTGAGCCGGTTGCCCATGTCATGCCGCTCCTGCCCCTTGAAACCCTCTACAGACGGAAACAAGCCCAACTCCGGGAACTTGCCTCGAGATATCCGCAACTCCGCGTGAGTGGGTTTGATCACGCTCGCTACAACCGCATCCATCGTTCTTATGAGGAGATCGGTAAAGATGAGGGATTTGCTGAAGTAATCCAGGAGGCTCCGCCGCTTCAGCCGCGACAGAGCAGACGAGTCCTTAGAGTGCGGCGCACACGCAGGAAAAGGGTCCCTGAGCTCAAGCCTCTTCCTCTCTTTACCTAAGTCTTTCCATTTATCCAAAGAGCCAATACGGTTAATTTGACTTTCCACTCCGTGAGATGAGAAGATGAGAGCCACGCCCTCCTCTACCGCAGTAACGTGAGCAACACACTCATTGTCGCCAGATTACCCACTGTGGTCAGCAGTACCACCGAGGCAGTGAGATCGGGTCGCCGGTCGTAGTGAAGCGAGAGAATAAGGGCGTTTACTGCGGTGGGGGTACTCGCTTCGACAATCAACACCGCCCGCAACAGTCCTTCGATCCCAAGAGCAGCTGTTACTCCCCAAGCAACAATAGGTGGAATGAGCAACTTGGCTGCTGTGAGAAGCGCCGCTTGGTGAAGCAGGCCCCGGACACGGACCCCAGAGAGGACCATCCCCAAAAGCACCAGCTGAAAAGGAATTGCTGCCTGGGCCAGTAATTCGATCGGCCGTGAAATCGCAAGCGGAAGCGAAATGGAAAAGGCGCGAACAACAAACGCAAGCAAGAACGCGTAGAACCAGGGAACCTTAAGAATGCTCAACATCAGTTTTCGAACGGATATCCCCTTTTGCCAGCTGGCGACTCCAACACCGAAGATCACTACGAATGCCATCTGAGTTACCATGTAGACGACACCCAACGTGAACCCAGCCTCACCAAAGCCGAACAGGAGAATCGGAAGTCCGTAGTTGCCTGTGTTATTGAAACAAAGAGAAAGAATCGATGCAGCTCTTGTATCTGGATCCCATCCGAGAAGCCGCAGCCCTACCAGGCTAAGGACGAACAGGATCGCGAATACAATCGCCAAGAATATCACAGTGTACGTAAAGTCCTCTACCGCAATTGAGTGAGTAACAAGAGACTGGAAGATGAGCGCTGGAGTGAACACATAGAAGGCAAGCTTAGTTACCGTAGTCGTTCTAATCTTTATGCATCGAGCGAAGACATAGCCAACAGCAGCAACCAAGACAACCGGCATTATGACATCGAGAAACAACATGATCACCTGTAACTTTGCACAGTTGGCGCCGCCAAGTCAGATCCGGAGCCGCTTCACATCGGAAGTACAAGAACAGCAATTGAGGCGCGCCCGTGCTGTAGGGCTCAATGGTACTCGCCGTTTATACACACCGCAACTTGAGCCTACAGCCCGCTGGGTGAATCAATAATGGAGATCAGGGCACTGTGCGGACATCCTTGCCCGTTACAGGCGCTAGCCTGAGGTAGCTTCTCCAGCAGAATACCATT
>DAOVAR010000042.1 GCA_030670905.1 Candidatus Bipolaricaulota bacterium | reverse complement strand
CCAGGGCATTCAGTGGATCGCTGTCGGTGATGCCGTTTACCTCTATCTTCTCCAGACGGACTACCAGATTGTCATGCGTGATTGGGTAAAGGGTTATGTTTACAATCCAATGTTACTCAACATGCCCAATTTCCCCGGTATGTACATAGAGAAGTAGGAAAACCAGAGAGGAGAAATCCGCGGAAGAACAGCTGCTTGAGCCAAAAGCGGTTGTTCTTCCGTATTAACAAGATACGATGAGTCCCTTAACATATATAATTAGGCGGATTCTGTTGGTCATTCCGATTGTCCTTGGTGTGTTGAGTATTACCTTCTTGATTTCCCACATAGTTCCTGGCGATGCAGCTCAACTAATGGCCGGCCCCAGGGCTACACCAGAGATAATTGAACGCATACGCCGCGAGAGTGGTCTTGATCGCCCGCTTTATGTCCAGTTTGGTATGTATGTTGCCGGGCTATTCAAGGGAGACTTAGGAAAATCGATTCTAACAAGGCGCCCAGTCTTAGCAGACATTGTCGATTACTTTCCGGCTACATTCGAGCTCACAACTGTAGCGATGTTGTTCACCGTCATTGCGGGAATCCCACTAGGGATCATATCAGCTATTCATAAGGACAGAATATTGGATCAGCTCAGTCGGCTAGGTTCTGTTATTGGTGTTTCAATGCCGATATTTTGGCTAGGACTACTGCTGATGTTGTTTTTCTACGTAAGACTTGGAATACTCCCTGGCCCAGGGCGAATTACCGGAGCGCCGCCCGCGCACATAACGGGGTTGTTCATTTTGGATAGTGTGCTTGCCGGAAACTGGCGAGCTTTGGGGGACTCTCTCTCTCATCTTGTGATGCCTGCATTTGTCCTTGGATACGCAGTACTTGCACGGGTTGTGCGAATGATGCGTTCAAGTATGCTTGATGTCTTCAGCCAGGATTACATACAAACGGCTCGCGCGAAGGGTCTTAGAGAGCTTGGCGTGATCCGTAAACATGCTCTGAGAAACGCGTTGATCCCAACCCTTACAGTCATTGGTCTCTCTTATGGCGAACTTCTGGGTGGAGCCGTAGCCACTGAGCTCATCTTTGCCTGGCCGGGAATGGCCCACTATGTCGTTGGTTCCATGAGAACACTGGATTTCCCAGCCGTTATGGGCGTCACTCTTGTCATTGCCCTTGTTTACATCCTAGTCAATCTTCTGGTGGATATCAGTTATGCATTTATCGATCCTCGAATCCGGTACTGAAGAGAAGCGCTCTCCCAACAGCGAATGGCGAAGAGTCGTTCGCGGCCTTCGAAAGAGTCCCTTGGCAGTTCTTGGATCTGTCATAATAGGGATTCTGATAGCCATGGCAATCTTTGCTCCTTTCTTAGCCCCATACAGCCCGACTAAGATGCGTTTGTCTGAACGACTATCCCCGCCCAGCAGTAGGCATATCTTTGGCACAGACGATGTAGGGCGCGACATTCTCAGCCGGGTAATATACGGGAGCAGGATCTCTCTGCGTATCTGTACTGTAGTGGTAGGCTTGACAATTGGTATTGGGACCATTCTTGGGGTAACTGCTGGATACTTGGGAGGATGGGTCGATGAGCTTATTATGCGCATTAGTGATGTGTTTCTTGCCTTTCCAGCTCTCATTCTCGCTATGGCAATTGCTGCGGCCCTTGGTCCTAGCCTCCAGAATGTTATCCTTGCCATGGTAGTGATCTGGTGGCCACGCTATGCGCGAGTCGCCAGGGGACAAGTCCTTGTACTTCGAGAGATCGACTACATGGTGGCTGCCAAGGCCATAGGAACCAGTGGAGGCCGTACCTTCATCCACCATATCTTGCCCAACTGCATCTCCCCTATCATAGTTCAGGCCACCCTCGACCTTGGTGAGGTACTCCTCACCGCGGCAACCCTGAGCTTCATAGGATTTGGGGCACAGCCGCCTACGCCTGAATGGGGCGCAATGATCAGCTTGGGGCGAAATTACTTAAGGGATAACTGGTGGTATGCTACCTTCCCGGGATTGGCTATTTTGGTGACGGTGATGGGATTTAACCTATTGGGAGATGCGGCAAGAGATGTCCTGGATCCACGACTTCGACGTAGCCCCTAAAAGGATGGTAATGGCAAAGGACACTACAAGGAAAGACAGGAGTGCGATGGAGCTTCGCGACCATTAAAAGGAGGAGGCTGACCATGAAGATCAAGAGCATCGAAGTCTACAAAGCAGATATTCCCCTAGAGGAGCCGTTCCGCATCTCTCTTGGGGAGATCAAGGCAGCAAAGAACATCTTTATCAAGATTAACACTGACATGGACCTCTTTGGCATGGGAGAAGCTAGCCCATTTCCATTTATTGTCAGTGAAACGCAGGCGAGCGACGCTGCTGCCGCCCATGATCTGGCTCGGTTATTGATCGGAAAGGATCCACGAGAGATTGAGAACCGCTTGCGTGAGTTAACCGGCTACCTTCCTCATAGCCCGACCATAATCTCTGCCTTTGACATGGCGCTATACGATCTCCTCGGCAAGATAGCGAATCTGCCCTTGTATACACTGCTGGGGGGCGGCAAGCGCACGTTAGTAACGGATCGTACTGTTGGTATCAATACCCCCGACAAGATGGTAGAAGATGCATTGGCATTTAAGAAGCGAGGTTTCCCCGCAATCAAGGTTAAGCTAGGCACGACTGCACCGGAAGACATTGACCGCATTCGACGGATCCGCAAGGCGCTGGGGCCTGAGATTCCACTACGCACTGATGCTAATCAGGGATGGGACTATGTTACCGCATTGCAGGCCCTAAAGGGGATGGAAGATCAGGGTATTCAGTATTGTGAACAGCCCGTAGCTATCTGGGATCTTGAATCGATGCGGAGGATCAGGTCCCAGGTTACAATCCCCATCATGGCCGATGAATCGGTCTTTGATGACCACGATGCCTACAAATTGATCTCGATGGGAGCTTGTGACTACCTGAACATCAAGCTAGCTAAGTCTGGCGGTATCTACGTTGCACTCAAGATCAATGCGATCGCTGAAGCAGCAGGTATGCGGTGCATGGTTGGGTGCATGAATGAGACAAGCCTTGCGCTAACAGCAGCTGCTCACCTTGTCTCTGCGCGCACCAATATCCAGTTTGCCGATCTTGACAGCGCCGACTTCCTACAAGAAGACCCTGTTCTTGGGGGAATCACCTACGACGAAGGTGGTAAGATCACCATCTCTGATGCTCCAGGGATTGGCGCTACAATAGATCCCGCGTTTCTAAGAAGCCTAGAATCATTTGTTGTGAAATGAACAGACAACACTGTTTCTTTATTAGTAAAGGAGCAACATAGCATGATGACTACAAATATCAAACAAATGGGATCACCGCTCGGTGCGAGAATGGTGGTCAATGAGCGTGACGTAGATTACTTCTGTGGAACCAGTTACTACACGCTGCATGGCGACCCAAGAGTGATTGCCGCAGCATGCGAAGCAACTCGCAAGTATGGCATGGGACCAGGAACCGTAATGGCCAGTCCACCGCTTGTCGAGGTAGTAGCAAGAGCAGCTTGCTTCTTCGAAACAGAGAGCGCGCAGTACATCGTCTCGGGCTATCTTGGTGACATGTTGCTGACGCAAGCCTTGAGCAACGATTATGACATGGTGTTTGTTGACGATAGTTCGCATTACAGTGTCTTTGACGGGATTCGTTCAACAGGAAAGAGCGTTATCACCTTTTGTCACTTGGATCCAGAGGATCTGAGGCAGAAGCTGCGTGAGAATCTGAAACCCAGACAGATTCCCCTTGTCATGTCAGATGGTGTTTTCCCAATGACGGGTGCCATTGCTCCGTTGAGGGAATATGTGAAAGCGCTGACTCCTTTCGAAGGTGGGCTGTTGTGTGTTGATGACTCGCATGCTGTCGGAGTAATCGGAGAAAAGGGACAGGGAACGCTCGAGTACTGTGGGGTACAGGGAGACAACTGCTATCTTGCCGGAACCCTCAGTAAGGCATTCGGTGGTCTCGGAGGAATCATCCCTGGCAATAATGGGTTGATGGAAAAGGTCAGCCGCAATGTGAGAATACCAGTGGGCGCTAGCCCTCCATGTACAGGTGCGGCTGCAGCCTCCGCAATGGGGCTCAAGATCCTATCCGAACATCCCGAAATGCGAATGCAATTATGGGATAATGTTGCTTTCATGCGCAATGGGTTGCGCCAGTTAGGAGTTGACGTGGTAGATTCACCGATTCCTATCGTCCCGGTCACCGACCTTTCCGGGGTGAACCTGAAGCAGGTTCAGCATGACTTAGAAGAGAAAGGAATTGTCGTCGCTCACGTCCCCCCGCGCAGCTATTCCGATGCTCCCGACAAGGAATCCTTGCGAATCGCCATCTTCTCTACCCATACACGGGAACAGATTGGCAAACTCTTGGCATCCTTGGCAAAGCTACTATGAACGTCAATTCCAAGCGGCCAAAGATCGATACCCGCTAAGTGCAACTAGCAAAAGCTAAAACGCGCTCTATTGGCTCGTTTTGTGGGCCAATACGATCACTTACTCTGCTACTTGATTGAGTATCCTTCCTGCTAATCGCGGTACGCATGGGTAATTGGCATTCTTCGCCCCATGCCGAAGGTCTTCTTGGAGACCTTAATCGCAGGAGGGAGCTGGTTTCGCTTGTATTCGCTTTGGTAGTACCGGCAAAGGATGTCGCTTACCGCTGCTTCGGGGAAACCCTGGGCAACTAAGTCATTACGCGAAGCATTATTCTCAATCAATTCATGAAGGATCGCATCAAGTAACGGATATGGAGGAAGATCATCTTGGTCGCGCTGCCCCGGTCGCAGCTCAGCGCTAGGAGGCTTGTTTACAATGCGTTCTGGGATCCTTTCTCTCATTTCTTTAGCAAGGTCATAGACCTGTGTCTTATATAAATCAGCGATCGGAGCAAGTGCGCCAACTGTATCTCCATACAGCGTGTTGTACCCTACCGCAATTTCCGATTTATTTCCTGTGGCCAAGATTAGGGCATCTTGCTGGTTGGCGAGTGTCATCAGAAGCGTTCCGCGTGTACGTGCCTGCAGATTCTCAGCGCTGAACCCAGTCACAGGATGCGGCAATACACGATGAAAAGCTGAAACTGCCTTTGTTATTCCAATTTCCACAAGCTCTATTCCAAGCGTCCTCGCCAAGGCTCTTGCGTCCTCTCCACTCGTCTCTGAGGTGATCCTGCTGGGAAGGAAGACTCCGGTTATTGCCGCTTCACCGAGCGCTTCAGTAGCCAATGCAGCAACTACAGCAGAGTCAAGTCCTCCAGAGATACCAATGATTACTTGTTTGAACCCGTTCTTCTGTACATAGTCATGAATTCCGAGCACTAGCGCTCGATGGATCAAATCAATTGAATGCTGAGTCTGCTGTCTGACTGGTATCAGCTTTTCTAGGTCTACAACAAACAAACCTTCGCTGAAATAGGGGGCTTCGAATAAGAGATCGCCTTCTTGTCCTGTGACGAAGCTTCCTCCTTCATAGACCAATCCATCCTGCCCACCAACAAGGTTAACACAGACTAGCGCAACTCCATTTTCCTTTGCGCTCTTTGCCGCCAGCTCGCGGCGATCGATTTGTAGCCCGTCAACGAATGGTGACGCGCAGATATCGATCACGACCTGTGCTCCCAGGCTTGCCTGAACATCCACAGGTCCATCATCACCCCACAGATCCGCGCATACATTGATCCCTAACCTTATTCCACGGAAATCGAACACATGCGCACCGGGCCCAGACGTAAAATACCGTCCGTGACTACAAATGTCATGCGATGAAACGATGAGTTGGCTCTCCTTGCCAATCAACACGCCATCGCTAAAGAAGAATGCGCTGTTTCCAAGGTCGAGTCCTTCTCTATCTCCCGCCAAACAAGGACCGTTCCTCTTGGCCGGCCTTCCCGTTGCGCAACAAGAGATAGCTCCAACAATTACGCCAATCCCTGTCGACGAAGAAGCAATATCCTCCAGTGCTCGCTGCACCTGTTCGACAAATCCTCGTCGCCAGGGAAGATTCTGTGGTGGAGATCCAACTAGCGACAGCTCGGGGAAAATAACAAGGTCACTACCAGCACATCGTGCCCTCTCAATGTGAGAAAGGACTAGTTTCAGGTTCCGGTCAATCGCCCCGACAAGAGGATTTATTTGAGCAATTCCAATGCGCATGGCTGGATTATAGGCTGCATAGGTCTGTTGATCCACTTTGTTCGGCAAACGACAGACTATCAACGAAACGGTAAAGATCCCTCACTTGTTCATCATCAAGGCGTGCAATCTTCCCCGTCACCAGATCATCGAGGCTTACCGGGCCAATCGCGACTCGCTTAAGGCGAATGATTTCAAGATCGAAATGCGAGAATAGACGTTTGATTTCGTGTTTTCTCCCCTCAGCCATGGTTATACATATACGCATCGGGTTTCTCTTCAGCTCACCCTTAACGATGCGCAACACCTGTTTGTCTTCCGTAATACCATGCTGCATTTCCAAGAGAATCTGGTCCACTTTACCCGTCACGGGGAAGTGGGAAAGCCAAACCACATATCTTTTTTTCACTTGGTATCGAGGATGACTTAGACGCTGCACAAGCTTTCCGTCATTTGTCAGCAGGAGGAGTCCCTCAGCGTCCTGGTCAAGGCGACCGGCCCACGTATAACCAATGAATCCTTCGGCGCGTAGGATACGGCCTACTGTATTCCCACAGTGCGGGTCATCGTGACTACACAGAACGCCAACTTGCTTATGGTACCTATAAACACGGTACTGTGGAGAGAGAATACTCAAAGGATATCCACGTAGGCGAAGCTCCCCAAGTTTACTAGGAATGATTCTAAGGAAGGGATTGCGCACTGTTTCTCCATTTACATCAATTTCACCGGCATCGATAAGGGCACATGCTTTTCGACGTGAGATCCCTGCGTGCATCTGCACCAGTTTGAGCAGTTTCAGTGTAGGTTTGTCTTTCATAGCTAATAAGAGATACCCTACTCTTCTGAAAAGATCAAGGTCACAGTCAACACGGATCACCGGCATATCACCAAACTCCTACAGCTTCCATTCTCTGGTGTGTTTGTGCATAATGAGGCATCCGATACCGAACAGGAGGTACATGCGCTATTCCGTTGAACAGATCCCATTGGGAGATCGGCGCCTGCGCTTATTTGTCAAAGTTCCTTGGCAAATTCACTATGGCGATCCTAATTGGATCCCACCACTTCGCGCCGATCTATTGGGAAGCCGTATCCTGCGTATTACTGGTCAGCTTACTCCGGAGCACCCCTATCATCAGAATGCCGACGTAACTCATTTCCTTGCACGATCAGGAAAACGTCTCTTAGGTCGGGTTTCGGTGGCAATCAATCACAGATTCAACGAATACCACAATTCTTCTATTGGTTTTTTTGGTTTCTTCGAGACAGCCAATAACTTTGCAGTAGCCCGTGCTCTTCTAGATAATGCTCGCGACTGGCTCGGCACAAGAAGAATGGATGTAATGCGCGGACCAGGTGGGTACTCCACAGCCACACACGAGTCGAATCAGGCTATTCTCATTGACGGTTTCAATACACCGCCAACAATAGAACTAACTCATAACCCTTCTTACTATGGCGAATTCCTTGAGCGCTACGGATTTGCTAAGGTCAAGGATTATCACGCCTATTGGATTGAACTTGGGAACAAGTCACTGAAACGTCTAGAGCAGCTCGCGCATGCCATTCTTGCTCGACGCGACATCAAGATACGTCAACTCAATCTTTCCTGCTTGCGCGAAGAGGTTGACCGCATTGTCGAAATCTACAACAAGGCGTGGGTGAACAATTGGGGATTTCTTCCTTTGACCGATACTGAAGCAGAAGCCATAGCAGCAAGCCTAAGAATGGTTGCTGATCCTGGGTTGATACGTTTCGCATATGTGAGTGGTGAACTTGCGGCTGTATTGGGTGCGATCCCTGATCCCAATGTCTGTTTGCGTCCTTGCTGGAAGCGCCCTCTTGACACTGATGTGGGAAGGGTTTTCCGTCTTGTGTTTGGCCGCCGACGTATTGATCGTACTCGCCTGATGTTCTTCGGAATTTGCCCCCAGTTTCGCAAGCTAGGAATCGATGCTGTGCTTTTCCACGAAGTACTTTCCTACGCTTTGAATCGCGGATACCGTACATGTGAACCATCGATGCTGTTAGAAGACAATGATCTCATCCTGCGCGCAAGTGAATCGATGGGGGGGCGCCGCTACAAAACCTGGCGTATCTATGAAATGCCTCTGTAGAGGCTTATTCAACGACAAGTTGCTTTCCTGTTATGAATGGCGCTACGGTTAAAACTACAATGAAAGTGATTGGACTTGCGGGAGAGGCTGGATGTGGAAAGAGTGCAGTGGCGCACAAGCTTTCCCAGCAAGATGATGTCACATACGTCGATCTAGACAAGATTGCCTGGCAAACCTATCGGCCATGTACATTGGTTTACAGGCAGCTCATTGCTCGATACGGCAACCAGATCCTCCGTTCAGATGGGGCGATCTCTCGGGGCGAGCTTGGTAAGATTGTCTTCTCTGACGCAAAGGCGCTCAATGATCTGAATACGATTGTCCATCCGGCAGTGAACAATCACTTACAGCGAATCATCGACAATGAAAAAGCCCGGGGTACGGAGCTCGTCGTTGTCGAAGGTGCACTTCTTGCCTCATCCCCATATGTGGATAACTCCTTGTTTGATGTTGTCATATGGCTTGAAGCAACACACAAAACGCGCGCGAAACGCCTCAGAACCGCCGGACGCGCGAAACATGGAGAACGAAGGGTGCCCCGTCCAGAACGCTCTAACGTTGTCACAGTCAGTGCCGAGGGGACTGTAGACCACACTGCGGATCACATTCTAGAAGTTGTCAGGAGTCTGGGACACTAACTGCCTTGGTCCTGTTCTTACCCTGTCCTTCCTGGGATTGTGATGCTTGCACTACCAAGATTTGCCCATATGTGAAAGAAAAGATGTTCCAGGATTTACCACTACCTTTCAGTTTGACAGGGCGACAGAATTCTGCTATTTTTATTTCAAATGGTTTTGCAAAAGACGATTAACAAACAAGGAACGCCTAATCATCCTAACTTGGCCAGGGTCTTCATCGCCTTAAGAGAAGCCCATCAGCTCACGAAGAAGCGTCTTTG
>DAOVAR010000108.1 GCA_030670905.1 Candidatus Bipolaricaulota bacterium | reverse complement strand
GGAAGTTCTCTTAGGTAGGTTCTTTCTTTATCGGAAATGTGAGCAGTTGTCCATTTGATGACTAGCTGTGCCGATGGAGTGAAGTGGTCGAATGGAAGCCTCGCGCAGGCAGCTGCATCGTGGTTTCCCTGAACGCATAGCAGGTTTGCTTCGCGTATTCTGCGGACACACGGGCCCGGCCAGGGCCCATAACCTACAATGTCCCCGCAACAAAAGATCCGTTCTATCCGAGTCTTCTCAAGGGAGTTAAGGACTGCTTCGAGAGCAGGCAGGTTTCCATGAATATCTGATACGACACCAATTTGTGGCATAGCCTGATAAGCTTACAGCAAGATAACGTACTTCAACACCCAGGATGGGTTATCGCGCATAACCTTTCTCTTGTCTGCACAATGCGTACTGCTTTGATGAGAAGGATCACTTGTCTTGCATTTGAGTAGGAGTAGAAAGAGGAAAAAGGGACAAGCCGTTTTCTACTGTCCCTTTTCGGTACGGAACGCTCAAATCTTCTTTTCTCCAAGTGTTTTCTCTAGATATCTAATTGCTTCCCCTACAGTAGAGATTTTTTCCGCATCTTCGTCAGAGATCTCTATCCCAAACTCATCTTCGAACTCCATTATCAGCTCCACTGTATCCAAGGAGTCCGCGCCCAAATCTTCCACAAAGGACGCGCCATCTGTCACTTCCTCCGCGCTTACCATTAGTTGTTCGATGATCATCTTTTTTGCCTTCTCCGCGATATCGCTCATCTCAGGTTACACCTCCTGTTATGTTTCGCTGTGTCACGGGTATAATCCCCCATTGACATCAATAACTTGACCAGTTATATATGAAGATCGCTCAGAAAGCAAGAACGCCACAACGGAGGCAATCTCTTCAGGGGTTCCTTCTCTGTGAAGAGGAATGCGAGAAAGATAAGCCTTGCGAGCTCCGTCGTCCAAGCCTGCGGTCATAGCTGTGCTGATAAACCCAGGCGAAACAAGATTCACTCTAATTCCATGACCTGCCATTTCCTTAGCCACACTCCTGCTCAGACCGATAAGTCCAGCTTTTGACGCGGCATAGTTTGCCTGGCCGGCATTCCCTGCTTCACCGATTACTGAGGCAATACTGACGATTGCTCCGCTGTTGTTCTTGAGCATGTAACGCAAACAAGCGTGCATGCAATTGTAGGCCCCCTTCAGGTTAACATCGATTACCTTGTCCCATTCTTCCTCGCGCATGCGCAGGATTAGCCTATCACAGGTGATCCCAGCATTATTAACGAGGAAGTCAATTCGCCCATGCTTCTCGTAGATCGACTTCATTACCTGTTGTACCTGAGCGAATTGACTAACATCCACGGGCAGAAACTGACAGCCCTTAAGCTCTTTTTCTATAAGTGCTCCAGCTTGCTTGTCACAGTCAACAACCTCGACCAGGCATCCTGAATTATGCAATAAGGTGGCGATTGCTCGTCCGATTCCCTTTGTTCCTCCGGTTACAACAGCGATTCGTCCGTCAAATTCGCCCATGTAGCGCCTCCTCGAAGCTCAAGAACTTGATCTGTGAGGTGATCTGCCGTCCAAGGCTAGGCAGCACTCCACTGGTTCCTGCTTCCACGCCGTAGGATACCCCTTCCCTTATCATACTGTTTATCACATCTA
>DAOVAR010000013.1 GCA_030670905.1 Candidatus Bipolaricaulota bacterium | reverse complement strand
TTTGGCGGCGATCGCCGGGTGCCTTGGAGCAGCACTTGTTCTCACCGAGAAACCACCGAATGGTCAAGAGCTCTTCTGGTGTTATGACAGTCTGCGCCGTTACATGGGGAAGTCGATCGAGGCTGTTGTTCCCCCGGAGGCTGGTGGGGTCAATACGCCGGTCCCGATGGCCGTGGCTGGGGCAGTCGGGATTCCAGTCATCGACGCCGATGGTATGGGACGCGCCTTTCCCGAGCTACAGATGACCTCGTTCTACATCCACGGGGTCTCCCCATCGCCAACGGCGGCAGCAGATGAGAAGGGACACGTGACTATCTGCGACGCATCAGATGCACTACTGACAGAGCGGATCATCCGCAACGCGGCGATGGCTTACGGGGGTATCTCATGGATCGCGGGGTATCCGATGACCGGACGCCAGCTCAAGGATACAGCGATCTTGCGATCTATATCCATGGCCTGGGATCTGGGAAAGCGCGTATTCAACGCGCGGCGCAAGCACCTCGATCCTATTGCTGAGGCTATTGATCTCACCGGAGGATACCGTGCGTTTCAGGGGAAGATCGTCGACATCGATCGGGAATTCGGGGCGGAGAAGACTAAAGGTTTCTCCCTTGGGCGGATCACGGTGGAGGGGACCGACGATTTCAAGGGACGGACCGCCGTCGTCGATTTCCAGAACGAGTGGTTGAACCTGGAGATCGATGGAGAAGTTCGCTGCATGCCGCCGGATCTGATCTGTATCCTCGACCCGGCGACCGGTGAACCGATCCGTACAGATATCGTGCGCTACGGATATCGAGGGACTGTGCTTCTCATCCCCGCACACGAACGTATGCGGACAGAACGGGGGATCGCCACGTTCGGCCCTCGCTACTTCGGTTACGATCGGGACTACATCCCTGTGGAGAGGCTCATGGAGAGCACAAGTGGATGAAGATTCGCCGTTTTGTGCATGTCGTCGACACTCACACTGCTGGTGAACCGACTCGTGTTGTTCTTGATGGGCTCCCCTTTATTCAGGGTAAGACCATGGCCGAGCGGCGTGCGTGGTTTGAGAAACACGGTAAGGATCTGCGGGGCTTCCTATTGCAGGAACCACGTGGACACACGGATATGTTTGGAGCGGTTATCACCCCGCCCGTTAACCCCGCAGCAGATTATGGACTGATCTTCCTCGATAGCGGTGGAACGCTTTCCATGTGCGGACATGGGACGATCGGAGCAGTGACCGCCCTGGCTGAACTAGGACGAATCCACAAGGAAGAGGTCCTCCTCGATACTCCATCTGGTCTCGTTAGCTGTCATCTCCACTCTGAACAGGGTGAGGTGAAAGCCGTTAGCTTTCGCAATGTTCCTTCTTTCTTCCTAAGAACCGTACAATGGAAAGGGATCCCGCTTCACCTTTCCTACGGGGGGAATCTCTTTGTGTTAGTAGAGGCAAGTTCTCTGGGGGTTGAACTTAAGCGGCAGAATATATGTGATATCGTGGATCTTGGAATGACGATCAGAAGCTGGGCCAACCGGAACCTCACCTTCCACCATCCCGCGACAGGGAATCCTTTGTTGGTAGATCTGGTGGAATTCTACGAGGAGACTGATCCTCCGAGGAACGTTGTCGTCTTCGGAAGGGGACAGGTCGACCGATCACCCTGTGGAACCGGCACCTGTGCCAAGATGGCATTTCTCCACTCGCAGGGAAAATTGAAACCAGGCGAGGAATATAGATACCAAGGGATCCTGGGGACGGAGTTTATCGGAAGAATTGTTACCGAAACAAAGATCGGGAATACACTTGGGATTATCCCCGAGGTGACAGGGTCAGCCCACGTGACGGCTTTTGGCTCCCTCATTCTTACCAAGAACGATCCGTTTCCGGCAGGCTTTGATCTGGAAAATGAAGATCCAAAACACTAGCGTCGAGCACAAAATGATGGTGCTATATTGTCTGTACGAGAGCCAAGCTGGCTTAACAGAGGCACAATTAGGGAGAACATGACAGACTATCGAATCAAGAGACATCCCATCTTGTCAATTGAATCAAGCAAGAACATCACCTTCTATTGGCAGGGACAACCACTTATCGCCAAGGAAGGCGAGATGATTTCTTCCGCTCTTTTTGCCAATGGAGTGAAGATCTTTGGACATCATTCCAAAGATGGTGCGCCGCAGGGCATCTTTTGTGCCAATGGTCAGTGCGCCCAATGCCTCGTAATTGCGGACGGGGTACCGGTAAAGGCCTGTATGACACCAGTTGAGGCTGGTACGCACGTTGAGCCAAGTACTGGCTTGCCTGATCTGCCCAAGGTAGGACAAGTTCCATCTATGAGCAGAACGGAAAGTATTGCGACACCTGTGCTCATTATCGGTGGTGGCCCGGCAGGAATGTCAGCAGCAGCCGAGCTTGGAAGGCACGGGATCAGAGTGCTACTTGTAGATGACAGACATCGCTTGGGAGGGAAGCTTGTATTACAGACTCATCGCTTCTTTGGCTCTACCAATGCTGTTCACGCCGGAACACGAGGGATTGATATTGCTACACAACTAGAGAACGAGACCAAGAAACATGACACAACCGATGTCTGGTTAAATAGCGTAGCGGTCGCAGTTTTCAGCGATCACAAGGTAGGTATTCTCCGGGAAAACAAAACCTATGTTCTTGTTCGGCCACAAGTATTACTGGTAGCAACAGGAGCACGTGAACAGTCACTTGTCTTTAAGGGAAACACGCTGCCGGGTGTTTATGGTGCTGGGGCGTTTCAAACACTGGTCAATCGTGACTTAGTAAAGCCTAGCAAACGGCTGTTTATCGTCGGCGGAGGGAATGTTGGATTGATTGCTGGCTATCACGCCCTGCAAGCCGGCATCCAAGTAGTAGGGTTGGTTGAAGCTTTGCCCGAGTGCAGCGGCTATAAGGTCCACAGGGATAAGTTGGTTCGCCTGGGTATTCCTATCCACACTTCGCATACTATTCTCAGCGTTAGTGGTGAAACACAAGTGAAATCTGTAACGATTTCTCAAGTTGACGAACATTTCCAACCGATTTGCGGAACGGAGAAATCATTTGCCTGTGACACAGTATTGATTGCTGTGGGACTAAATCCCGTGAATGAGTTCTACGAAAAGGCCCAGGAATACAAGATGCAAGTATTTGCTGCGGGTGACGCACAAGAGATCGCCGAGGCGTCCGCGGCAATGTTCACTGGCAAGATTGCAGGGAGAAAAGTAGCTAGAGCGCTTGGAGTAGATGTTGGAGAAATCCCTCCGGAATGGGTCCGGATGGCTGAGATCCTCAAGTCTAGTCCTGGAAAAGTTGACCCGGAACAAATTTCGGCTCAGAAGGAAGGTGTCTTTCCTATTCTTCGCTGTCGCCAAGAAATCCCGTGTGATCCTTGCGCATATGCTTGCCCATTAGGGCTCATTGACATTGATGAAAGTGATATCAGGCATCGACCCAGGTTCATAGGCCCTGAGATCGGCAAGAAGTGCAGTGGCTGCGAGAATTGCATTATAGCTTGCCCAGGATTGGCAATCACGTTGGTTGATTATCGGCAGGACAAGCAAATGCCAACTGTGGCTCTTGCTCATGAGTTTCTTCAAGAGAGTATCAAGCAAGGGCAAACCGTTACCGCAGTCGACACCGAGGGAAAGGTGCTGGGTGAAGTAGAAGTGAAAAGCGTTCAACTCACCGCAAAGAGAGATCATACTGCAGTCGTGAAAGTAGAGGCTCCTAAAGCTTATGCCAAACGCATTGCCGGAATCCGCGTACAGAAACCGTGGGTGTCTGCTCCGCTATCTGGCGTGCCCGAGAACATGGAAGATGAGATGATCGCATGTCGCTGTGAGCGGGTGGTTGCAGGTGAAATTCGTCAACTGATCCGCGAAGGATGCCGTGACATGAACGAAATCAAAGCGATAACACGAGCGGGAATGGGCGCATGCGGCGGCAAGACGTGTGCTGAACTAATCAGACGAATCTTCCGCGAGGAAGGGATTCCTGTGAAAGAGGTTACCGAACTCGTGAAGCGTCCGTTGTTTGTTGAAGTCTCATTTGGGTCCTTCGCTGGGATAAAGGGGGATAACGATGGATAGTTATGACGTTATCATTATCGGCGCAGGAAGTGTCGGTGTTCCCACTGCCCTGGCAATGGCACAGGCTGGTCTCAAGATATTGGTGCTTGATAAGTTTGCCAGTGAGGGTCAGGGTTCAAACAAATCCGCGATCGGCGGTGTCCGTGCCACTCACTCTGATCCGACAAAGATCCGTTTGAGTAAGCGCTCCCTCGAAATCCTTTCTACATGGAAAGAAACTTATGGCCATGACATTGAATGGACCACAGGTGGCTATTCCTTTGTTGCCTACCGCGAGCAAGAGGAGAAAACCCTTAAAGATCTGCTTAGAATACAACGCGCCTATGAGCTCAATATTGACTGGTGTGACAGGAATGAATTGCTTGATGTCATCCCTGATCTGAACCCACTGGGTCTAATTGGGGGGACCTTCTCCCCTGATGATGGCCATTGCTCTACCCTGCTTGTTGGCCACGCTCAATACGAAGAGGCAAAGCGCGCAGGAGCAGTGTTTCGCTTTAGCGAGACGGTTGAAGCCATTCCCGTCAAGGGAGGACACATACAGGGGGTAAGAACCAGTAGGCGCGAATACGCCGCTAGGGTAGTACTAAATGCTGCTGGAGCATGGGCAAAGCAAGTAGGAGGAATGGTAGGGGTTGAACACCCTGTGAATCCCGATTCTCACGAAGCAGGAATTACTGAGCCAGTTGCTCACTTTCTTGATCCGATGGTAGTTGATATCCGTCCCGCGCTAGCCTCACTAAACTACTACTTTTGCCAGCTTTCTACCGGACAGGTTGTATTCTGCATTACGCCAAGTCCTAGCATCTGGGGTTTTGAGCGGTCGGAAACTAGCGCGTTCTTGCCAATGATCTCCCATCGCATTGTTGACTTGATGCCACGACTGGCAAACATCCGCGTGCGTCGCAGTTGGCGTGGTCTTTACCCAATGACTCCAGATGGCTCACCTCTAGTCGGGTGGGCCAGAGAGATAGAGGGATATCTAATGGCAATTGGAATGTGTGGCCAGGGACTCATGCTCGGCCCAGGCTTAGGTGAGCTTCTTGCTCGTGTAGTCACGCAGAACAAACTATCTGCCAAAGATCAAGACACCCTAAAATGCCTGTCACCGTATCGAGATTTCTCTGCCGAGGAAAAACTTAAATAGCTTCAAAACCTCGAGAGCAGCGAGTCTTTCTGTTCATAGTTACTCAAATCTAAGCGGTAATTGATACTACAACATGCCTTTTGTGAGGACAGAATGCCGGGCTTCGAGGGGCCCATATCCATATAGCGTGTTCGCCTTGGCGAAAGCATGGATTCAGGTCTATCACCAAGTGCGCCCGCTGATGTCTGTCTACTTCTGTTCTATTAATGCGAGAAACCATTCTCTGAGAACCAGTAACAATCTGATCAACTCCTAATTCAGTATCTTTTTCTCTTGACAAAGAGCAGAATCTATTATAGAATAGGTGTTGTGCATATAACCACCTAAGAGGAGGTGATATATATGATGATCTCGGTAATGTTCGTTGTCCCTTTCCGATTGTGACAACCCAATGAACTTTCATACCGTACACAAGGAGGCAAGAAGTGACAAGATTGAAGAGTGCCGTTAGCGTTGGCCTGATTCTATTGATGGTAATCGTACCGGTTTTCGGATCATTTGCTCAAACTCCCGTCACGATAGCAAGTCAAGAACAAAAGGAAGATCAACCACTGGATTGCCCCTTCCAACAGATAGAAAAACAAGGAGGGAAAGAAGTAGCTGACGAGAAACTTGACAAGGTAGAAGGGGAAGGATTCCTCACCTGGGTTGGGGCTACGCTAGTGGGTGCAATCGGGGGAACAGTTACAGGAATTGGTGTCTATGGAGTAAGCAACTGGGGGAATTGGAGTATGCGTGGACTCGCTCGCGCGGCAGGAGTTGGCGCTGCAGCTGGTGCTGGCTGGGGCGCTTCAGTTGGCTACTTCATTCCTTGGTTCTAGTCAAACAACGCGCAATCATGCCAGAGGCCAGGTATCTACTGACCTCTGGCAAATAGAAGGAGCATGACAATGCCATACTGGCTTACTTATCTGAAGTTAACAGCTTTGGGAGTGCTCTTGTTCTTTGTTATTGGCATTACGTGCGTTGCTTGCATTGTGTTCCTTCGATGCATAGTTATGCATAAGGGGCTTAACGATACAGCGCGGTACTGCAAGATGTATAAATGGACAATCCTCTTAGTAGTAACCATAACGGTACTATTCTGGGGTCTGCATATGGGAATAAGGATACCGTGCTTCTCCATTATCGAGACTGGGCTTTTTGTCATAGGAACCACTTGGGTAGCTCGAGGAGTGCTTCCCGCGCTGTTTACATGAATCCTCCTATGCACAACCCGCCTAGTTTCCATCATACCATAGCAGGTCTGTTTCTGGCAGGCATCATCGCTGCCTCATTCTGCCTCTCGGCTGATGGATGGCCAGTGATCTCTTACAGGGAGCTCAGATACGAGGGCGTTGATCAACAGGAAAACTTGTATAGCTGTGGACCAGCTGCACTTGCCACTGTCTTCTCAGCTTTCTTTGGAGTTGAGGTTAGTGAGAATGAATTCGCCAGAGAGATTCCAGAGAATGCTGTTTCAATGCTTGATTTGAAACAGGCCAGTATCAAGAAAGGGATCCTGGCTAAGGGATATGAGATACCCAAAGGCAACCTGGGCACAATCTTGCGCGAGCTCTCTCTACCCGTCCTAATTCACTTAGATACACCTGATGACCACTTCGCGGTCGCGGTCACTCAGGTCGGCCAGAGAATTGTGTTGGCTGATCCCTCATGGGGAATGAGGGTGATTTCGTTGGTAGAGATTTGTCGGTCTTGGGACGGATTAATCCTAGCATTCGCTCCAAACCAAAGAAGCGCAGATCGAGCCAGAACGGTAATCCGACAGATTCAAGGAAAGATAGTGGAACAAGCAAAGACCCTTCGACTCTCGAAGATGTTTCTATGGACACTGAGCTAGCTAGAAAGGTGTCGATTAGTATCATCTGCACACTAATAACACTACTACTCACTGCAACTATTGCCCAAGGAATAGACGTACTCCAATTTCGGGAAGGAGAGAAAGCTTGGCAAATCACGGCACAAGTCTCGAGATACATCAATACCATTCCGTACTATTCCATAGATGATTATGGCTTATGGCACAATGTTGACAAGACCGTTGGGCTCGTATTCAGCCTTACCGGTTTCTTGGATATCACCAGTAAATTGGCTGTTCAAGGCCAGCTCTCTCTTCATAGCGCCTCTGTATGGACTCGAAGGGTCAGCCTTTACTACGGCACAGAACAGACAATGATGACCCAGATAGAAGAACTAGGACAGACCTCTCTTAAGATAAGATACGTTTTTTATCAGACTCCAGACATAAAGGCCCATCTATCAATCCCCTTAGTGGGACACACCATTGGGATCGGATTCAGCTGGACAAGTGACCCTATCATGGTTCTCCCAGAGATCAGGATTTCACCCACAGGTATTGAACTCCTGGGCGGGCTGACATTTGTCGCAAACACCAAGCTTGCACTAATGGCAAGGATACACCTAGCAGAGCAAGCTGCTAGCTCAAAGATTGGCTTATCCATCGGCTTGGTTTACAGAAAGACAGATTACGAAGGTGTTCAGGTTATTGGAACAATAGCACGGGGGGATTGTACGCAGGCAAGTATCCAACTAAGTGTATGCTACGGGAGAGAGCGGTAACGACACCACACATTGACAGCATGGCTTGACAGCAATCCGTCATTGACTTATATTGCAGCGTGGGATCTTATTGGGTCCATAGCTCAGCGGCAGAGCACCCGGCTCATAACCGGTCGATCCCAGGTTCGAATCCTGGTGGGCCCACAGGAAACTATGGAGAAACTATTTGTTTACGTGGCTGGGAAGGCGCGAGGTAAGCCAGGAGCGGCTGCGATTGGGATTGCTATTACAGACAAGCAGGGAAACGTCATAGAAGAGGTTTCCAAGCTCATTGGCAGGAGTATTCCGCAAGCAGTTGTGTACCAAGCCCTAATAGAAGGATGCAAACGGACGCTTGCTTACTCGCCACAGTCAGTGATATTCTTCGCTGACAACCAATCCGTGGTGAATCAACTGAACGGGATCTTGGAAACTCGAGAGCCTCACCTGCAGCATCTGCTAGAGATTAGCAAGGGCTGTCTGAACAAGTTCCCAGAATGGCGGGTTAATTTCATCAATAGCAATGTTCACCGGAAGGCGCCCCGTCTTGTCGAACGAGCGTTCCATAATCGCCTCCAGGAAGAAATGACGCATGAGAACCTCGATCTACGATTGCTGGCTTATACGGCTTCGCTCAGTAATTCCGATATGGAGCAATTGATTGAGCACGCCGAACGCTTGCAAGATAAGGGGTAAAGGATCGTGCGTGTTGTGCTGCAGCGGGTCAGCCAAGCCTCAGTAAGTGTTGATAACGCGGCTCCCATTACAATCGGCCAGGGATTTCTTTTGCTTATTGGCATTGGCAGGAATGATAGTGATGTTGGTTTTTCCCGGCTGGCAAGAAAAGTTGCAGGCCTCCGCGTTTTCGAAGATAGTCAAGGAAAGATGAATCTCTCTTTGCGTGATGTCGGCGGGGAGATCCTTGCTGTGTCCCAGTTCACTCTGTACGGAGATACGCAAAAAGGGCGTCGTCCAAGTTTCTCTACAGCAGCCCAATCAACTGAAGCAAAAGCCCTCTTCTCGGCTTTTGTTTCAGCCCTTGTTGCAGAGAGGATCCCTGTAAAGACGGGGAGATTTGGCGCTAGAATGTCAGTGGAGCTTGTAAATGAAGGCCCAGTAACACTTCTTCTTGAAACCCCTTAACCTTGCGCTTGTATGGTAGCACGGTTAAACTGTTACGAAAACTCGAAAGCTAATAAGCCTTAAGGAGAAAACAGATGCCCGTACCCAAGTATCGAACGTCACGATCAAAGGTACGAATGCGCCGCTCACATCAAGCAATGTCCGCATTGACAGTGAGCGAGTGCCCCCACTGTCATGAACCAAAACTTCCTCACCGTGTCTGTCCACACTGCGGCTACTACAATGGAATAGAGATCATTGCGGCTTCTAAGAAAGAAAAGTAGACACTGTCTAACCAACTTGTTCACCTTCCCAATCGATCTCATACATCTTACTCCGTTTTCCGACTGTCTCTTACTCCTTTCATGGTTTGGGCGGCTTGATTCCTGCAAAGGGATACCCGCTCTGTTGAGAAAAACCTATCCCGCCCTATCCACTGCATATACTCAAGCTATTGACTTTTTCCCTATGCGTACGGAGAATTGTCTAAGGAGTAAAAATGTCAAGCAAAGAGCAAGTCGATAACTTACACCCAGAGAGTAAGGTAGCTGATAATTGGCGAGCGGTGCTTGCAGCTATTGACGACCGCATCCTTCGAGTATGTCTCCCCAGGAGCCCCGAGCGTATCACGCTTGACAAGGACCAAATTACCATTGCAGTAGACAGTGAGTTCAAGAAGGAATACTGCCTGCGCAAACTTCCCAAGATAGAGGAAACGGTCGCCAAGGTAATTGGGCCACGGTGTGTCGTAATTGGCGAACCGCCACTTGTTGAAAGTGCTCGTCAAACACAGCCCCACGCAGGGATATCTGCACACATTGCGGTCTTAGGGATTGGCGACGGTGGAATAAATGCCATCAACAGAATGCATGAAGAAAACCTTAGAGGGGTAAAACTGATCGCGGTCGATACCGACAAGCAGATACTAGGGATTTCTCGTGCTCATGACACCCTTCAGCTTGGTCTTGACATCACCGGTGGACGCGGAACAGGTGGCGATGTAGCCAAGGGGCGAAAAGCGGCAATAGAATCCCATTGGGAAATTGCAAACCTATTAGAAGGTGTGGACCTTGTGTTTGTTACTGCCGGGCTTGGCGGAGGAACTGGAACGGGAGCTGCTCCAGTCATTGCCAAGATCGCCAAAGAGAGCCACGCACTGACTATCGGTGTTGTAACCAAACCCTTTGCCTTTGAAGGGGTTGTGCGGGCAAAGCGGGCCGAGGACGGATTAGCTCAGCTGACAGAAGCAACAGATGTATCGATCACCATCTCCAACGATCGCCTACTTGAGACTGCCGCCAAGGGAATAGCAATGACAAAGGCGTTCGAATTAGCCGACCAGATCCTTTTTCGAGGGGTACAAGGAATATCCGATCTAATAACTATTCGTGGTTTGGTCAACCTTGATTTCGCCGACATTCGCAATGTTCTCACCAATGCAGGCACAGCGATGATGGGGATGGGGGAAGCACGTGGAGACCAACGAGCAATGGCTGCTGCTAAATTAGCAAGCACAAATCCACTCCTGGAGGGAGGCTCAATCCGAGGAGCGGGAAAGATGATTATGAATGTCACCGGGGGGCAAGATCTGACACTGCAAGAAGTAACACAAGCTGCGGATGTAATCCGCAAGATAGCAGCAGTCGAGTGTGACCTTGTATTTGGTGCGGTCATACGGGAAAACCTTGGAAACCAGATACAGATCACTGTAATTGCTGCCGACTTTCAAGACACATCGCAGAAAGGACAACTGAGCGAAGGCAGGCTCCGCCGTGAGCGAATCACTGAAGATACAGATCTCACTATTCCTGCTTTTGTACGAAGGAGGCGCGACACCCAAGGTAAGCCCAATTCAGCCGACTAGTCTCTTGTCACAAAGCTAACAAGCTGTTTCCCGGTAAGTATGCTTAACGGCAAGAACTCTTCCCTGCGAGCTCGTTGTCATTCTCTTCATAAGCTTCTATGATTCGTGCCACAAGAGGATGGCGCACAACATCTCTCTTGTCAAGGATAACAAACGAAATATCATCAATCCCTTTCAGAATTCCCCGCACAGCGGCAAGACCGGATGCTCCTTCCGCAATATCAATCTGGGTTATGTCCCCGGTGACAACAGCCTTGGAATGGAACCCCAGGCGCGTTAAGAACATTTTCATTTGGATCGATGTTGTATTTTGCGCTTCATCAAGGATGACAAAACTGTTGTTAAGCGTACGGCCACGCATAAATGCTAGCGGTGCCATCTCAATTCTCCCCAGCTCAACCAACTTCTCAAACTCTCCCGCTGGAATCATGTCATAGATTGCGTCATACAAGGGACGCAGGTATGGGTTAACCTTAGCCTGAATGTCACCAGGAAGAAACCCAAGCTCCTCGCCAGCCTCTACCGCGGGCCGCGTAAGAATTATACGCTTTACCTTTCCTGTCTTTAGGTAATCAATTGCCATTGCAACTGCGAGGTAGGTTTTCCCCGTTCCTGCAGGCCCAATGGAGAAGACAATATCCTTGCTACGAATGGCTTCAATATAGGAATGCTGGCCGGCTGTCTTAGCACGAATCTCCTCGCCCCAGTGAGTTACTCGTACAACGTCAGAAAGAACACCATCAAGGCTTCTTCCCTCTTTGACTTGCCTGATCAAGTAACGCAGCTCATCCAAACTGGGAACATGCTCACTCTTGACAACATCAATAAGTTTGTTGAACAGTGAACGAACTTGCTCAACCTCCTCATTTGTTCCTTCAATACGGATAATCTCCCCACGGGCAATTACGCTTGCAGAGAATGACTTCTCGATCTCCTTCACGTTGCAGTTAAACTTGCCAAGAAGAGCCGCCGGTTCCACACTGTCACGCAAGGTGATCTCAACGGTTGTCTGTTCTATTTTCCTTCACCCCCACCAAGCAATTGTTGCTCACTTTCACAATCCGCACGTCTACTTCATCTCCAGGGGCAACACTTGGCTCACCCAGTAGATGAGTGTCAAAATAATCCCGCGTGTATCCCCGCCATTCCCCGTCACTCTTGTTTTCGATCAGTACCTTCTTACGCTTTCCCAACAACCGTTCCGCTTCCATCGATCGAATTGCTTCTCCAAGACACGCAATGCTATGTGCGCGTTCGTTTTTCGTTTGTTCCATAACAGGGTTCGAAAAACCGGCCGCTAGTGTCCCATATCTAGGAGAGTAGCGAAAGATGTGAAGGTTCGCAAATCTTACCTCCCTAACCAACAAACAGGTTTGCAGGAAAGCAGACCTGGTTTCCCCTGGAAAGCCCACCATTATGTCAGCCCCAAATGTTGCATCAGGAGAAACATTGCGGATCATACTCACACGAGAAAGATAAAAAGCAGAGGTATATCCACGCGCCATGCGCCGTAAGACAGCATCGTCTCCGCTCTGAAGTGGAAGATGAAAGTGTTGACAAGCGCGAGAATCACTGGCCAATACATCCACTAGCCCTGCGCTAATTCCAGCTGGGTTAATCGAGGAAAGACGAAAACGGCGCAGCCCATCTATTGTCAAAATACCTCGTGCAAGCGACTCTAGATTACCATCAGGTGGCGCATACTGAGCTAAGTTAATCCCAGCAATGACAATTTCTGAATAGCCGCGCGCAACAAGCTCGCGGGCCTCACAAAGTGCGGAAACAACCGGCTTGCTGCGCGAGCGACCTCGAACTTGCGTAGTGCGACAATACGTGCATGCCAGGTCGCATCCATCCTGAATCTTGAGAAAAGCACGTACGCGACCAACATGTTCCTCAATATGCTCTTCCGCTAGCGGGGACAGCTCAACTGCTGGGAGTAACCCCTGTTGGTTTCCAAGAGCACGACTCACAACATCGCAAATTCTCATCTTCCAGGCATTTCCAGCCAGAAGATCGACTCCTTCAATCTGTGTCAGTCCTTGAGATACGGAATCGGCAAGGCACCCAACTACTACAATTTTCGCAAGTGGATACTTGCGTCGCAGTTTTCGCATTGCCTGGCGAGTCTTGCGTTCAGCAAGAGAGGTTACCGTACACGCATTTAGCAGGAGGAGATCTGCCTTGTCGTCCACAATATCAAAACTAGGCGTCAGCAGCGATCTCATTACTTCGCTTTCATACTGATTCACTCGACAGCCAAAGGTGATAATGCGTACACGTGGACGGTAATTGCGTTTGATCATGCTAGTAATCTCTTTGCGCGCGCTGATTGCTTCCCCTCTGCCATAATCTCATTCTGTCACTAAGCCAGTGACAAGTGGAGTTTCTACCGCCACAAACGGCATCCAGTCGCGGTACTATTGCTGACACAGACTCTTGGTGGTCCTTGATGAGTCTTGCGCAAGAATCCAGCACACTTTCCTTGCAGGACAAAGGATATCCGTCCTTAGGGAACAAGTCGAGATTTCTGTACAAGGTCAAGTATGCAGTTGACATTCTTTACTCCTTGTGATAGCGTCATAAGATGAAGATGAGGGGAAAAATCATCCGCAAGCGTATCGCTGTTCTTGGCTGTGTTGCTGTTGTAATCGTCGCCGCGTTTGTTTCATACTACTTCTTGACACAACGTAATGTAGGGCGTCTGATCAGTCAAGGGAAACACACGAACATTCTGTTCTTGGGCTTGGACAATGCTGGGGATAGTAACCGGAGCGATACCATGATGCTCGTAAGTCTGGCTCCGGGGGAGGACATTGCCCTGCTCTCACTCCCTCGAGATTTGCGGGTCAAGTTCGATAACGGAGAGTTTCATAAACTTAACGCAAGCTATGCAATCGGCGGAGCAGATCTTGCTTGTGAGACAGTTTCCAGCCTGCTTGGGGTTAGCGTTCCATTCTATCTCACGCTCGACTATCTGGGATTCGAACAATTAATAGATCACTTCGGCGGAGTAGATATCATAGTAGAGGAACCAATGAAATATGATGACTACCGCGCCGATCCGCCCCTGCACATTGATATCCAAGCAGGCGCACAGAGACTTGATGGGAAGACTGCCCTTGATTACATTCGTTATCGAGGAGGTAATTCCGGCGATATGGGCAGGATCACGCGTCAACAGAAGCTGATCGGTGCCATATTGGGGAAAGGATTACAGAACCAGAGTATCGGATCAATCAGAGATATCGTTAGAGCCATCTATCCTTACTTACGTACTAATCTTTCTCTCATTGACCTATACGATTTGGCTAAACTTCTGCAAGGGCTGGATAGCACGCGCCTGCAGATGGCCACGGTTCCAGGAGTACCTGTATTAATTGATGAAATCAGCTACCTTGAGCCTCAAGTAATAGAGATGGAGCAGCTTGTCGCCCGCTTGATCAAAGGGATCAACATACTTACTCCCAATCAGATTAGTGTAGCCGTATTCAATGGAAGTGGACAGCCGCTGGCAGCAAGTAATACAGCTACCTATCTACATGAGCGCGCGTTCAGAATAAGCAAGGTCGCCAACGCGGAAACCTTTGACTACGATCAAACCTATATTGTTGCCCTAACCGGTAAAGAGGCGGCACAAATTCTCGAAAGAGCGCTTTCAGAGGCATCAATTATTGTCTTCCCCGACGAGTTTGAACCCCACTATTCTGCGCTCAAATCTCTGGTCCCTGCGGGAACCGATCTCATTCTGGTCACCGGTGTTGGTTTCAAGGTTGACAATGGATGAGACTGACCTCCTACGTGCTGCAGCCACATTGATCGATGAGAGAAAAGGTGAAGAAACAGTCATAATCGACCTGCAAGAGGAATCTATTCCCACTAGCTACTTTCTCATTACAGAAGCCGATAATCCAGCTCACGTGAAGGCAATAATCTCTAACCTCAGTGAAAATCTACCTGCCAAATTACTACACCGTGAAGGCTTGCGCGAGCGTCGATGGGTCATTCTGGATTATGGACAAATAGTAATTCATGTTCTCTTAAAGGAAGCGCGTGCTTTCTATGATATTGAGTCCTTATGGAAAGATCGAATTATCGACAAAGACAACCTGCTAGCCAGAAAGGAAGCCCTTGTGTAGAGGCCTTGACTTGGTCCAATCACTCAACCCCATGAGTTTTTCACCTTATAGATGAGTGTTGACTTGACAAAGCAAGATCTTTTGAGTAAAGTTTTCTCTGCAAGTCGGGCAGAATGAGTTGATACACAATATGCTAAGGTATTCGTATATAGGTTTGTGTGTCTGATTCTGCACGTGATCCTTGAAAAGTGAATAGAGTGTGTGTTACACAAGTCCAGCAAGGGCAAATGGTGGACATCTTGGCAGTTGAAAGCGATGAAGGACGTGGCTAGCTGCGATAAGCCTCGGAGAGCCGCTAAGCAGGCTTTGATCCGGGGATGTCTGAATGGGAGTGCCCGCCATGGTGAAGCCATGGCAGAGTGTAGTGAAACTATATTAGTAGCTACACTCAGCGAACCCGGCGAAGTGAAACATCTCAGTAGCCGGAGGAAGAGAAATCAAACGAGATTCCCTGAGTAGCGGCGAGCGAAACGGGAACAGCCCAAACCATGAGAGTGTAAGGTTGCATCCGTTGTTCTCATGGGGTTGTAAGTTAGTACTTTCTTGTCAATGCAAGGGCAAGCAGAGTTACAAACGATATCTAGTTGAACAGCCGGCAAAGTCTCTGGAAAGGGCGACCGCAGAGGGTGATAGTCCCGTAGACGAAAGGTTGAATTACTCTGAGTTCTAACTTGAGTAGCGCCGGACACGAGAAATCCGACGTGAATCCAGGAGGACCACCTCCTAAGGCTAAATATTATCAACTGACCGATAGTGAACTAGTACCGCGAGGGAAAGATGAAAAGCACCCCGGGAGGGGAATGAAATAGACCTTGAAACCATTTGCTTACAGACAGTGGGAGGGAGATCATCAGTTCCTTGCTTCAAGGTTCATAGTTCGATGTTTGGGATTTCCCAAACTAAGACTACAGACTACGAACTAAGAAACTACTAACTGATTTCCTGACCGCATGCCTATTGTAGTATGAGCCGGCGAGTTATGTTGTGTGGCAAGGTTAAGCCGAGGAAGGTGAAGCCGTAGCGAAAGCGAGTCTGAATAGGGCGCAGAGTCACATGATGTAGACCCGAAGCCAGGTGAACTAGCCATGGGCAGGGTGAAGTATACTTGACCGTATATGAAGGCCCGAACCCACTAGCGTTGAAAAGCTAGGGGATGACCTGTGGTTAGGGGCGAAAAACCAATCGAACCTGGTGATATCTGGCTCTCCCCGAAATAGCTTTAGGGCTAGCCTCGTGTTAAGACAGTCAGGGGTAGAGCACTGGTCGGGGAAGGGGGGTAACCCTCAACCCTAGTCAAACTCCGAATACTGCCTGTTCGTTTCACGGGAGTCAGAACGCGGGGGATAATCTCCGCGCTCAAGAGGGAAACAACCCGGACCGCCAGCTAAGGTCCCTAAATCCAAGCTAAGTGGGAAAGGATGTGTTGTTGCCGAAACATCTGGAAGGTTGGCTTAGAGGCAGCCACCCTTTAAAGAGTGCGTAATAGCTCACCAGTCTAACGGCGACGCGCCGAAAATTTAACGGGGCTAAGCTTGGTACCGAAGCTGCGGAATAGTTTAGTTAAGAGTCACAAGTCTTATGTTAAGAGTCTTCGGACTCAAAACGGCTGACCTACGACTCACTACTGGCTATTGGTAGGGGAGCATTCCGTTAACGGCTGAAGCTGAACTGAAAGGTTTGGTGGACGAGACGGAAGAGAGAATGCCGGCATGAGTAGCGCGAGCAATGCGAGAAACATTGCCACCGAATGCCTAAGGTTTCCTGGGCAAGGCTTATCCTCCCAGGGTTAGGCGGAACCTAAGTTAAACCCGAAAGGGTTAGGCGATGGACAGCAGGTTAATATTCCTGCGCCTCTACACTTGCGTTTGAGCAAAGGGGTGACCCCGAAGGGATCCTTCCGCATGCTGACGGAATAGCATGTCCAAGCACTAAGGTAGGGAGAATAGGCAAATCCGTTCTCCCGTTTAAGTCGAGGTGTGATGGCGAGCCCGTTTCAGGGCGAAGGGAAACGATCTCATCGGGCAAGAAAAACCTCTAGCGAGCAAGAAAGAGTCCGTACCGCAAACCGACACAGGTAGGCGAGTAGAGAATACTAAGGTGGACGAGTGAAACTCAGTTAAGGAACTCGGCAAAATGACCCCGTAACTTCGGGATAAGGGGTGCCACCTTCGGGTGGCCGCAGAGAATCGGCCTGAGCGACTGTTTATCAAAAACACAGGACTCTGCCAACTCGTAAGAGGATGTATAGAGTCTGAAACCTGCCCACTGCTGGAAGGTTAAGGGGAGGCGTGAGAGCGCTGAACTGAAGCCCCAGTGAAGGGCGGCGGTAACTATAACCGTCCTAAGGTAGCGAAGTTCCTTGTCAGGTAAGTTCTGACCTGCATGAATGGTCCAACGACTTGGGCGCTGTCTTGACTGAGTGCTCGGCGAAATTGAAGCACAGGTGTAAACGCCTGTGACCCGCGGCTGGACAGAAAGACCCCGTGGAGCTTTACTATAGCTTGACACTGGGTTTTGATTTTCGTTGTGTAGGATAGGTGGGAGGCTGTGAAACTGGGGCGCTAGCCTCGGTGGAGCCATCCTTGAAATACCACCCTGCGAATGTTGGAACTCTAACCGTTGGCCGTTAGTAGCGGTCATGGGACAGTGTTAGGTGGGTAGTTTGACTGGGGCGGTCGCCTCCCAAAGAGTAACGGAGGCGCACAAAGGTCTCTTCAGGCTGGTTAGTGATCAGTCATTGAGTGTAAGGGCATAAAGAGGCTTGACTGCGAGACCTACAAGTCGAGCAGATGCGAAAGCAGGTCCTAGTGACCCAGTGGCGCTTTGTGGAAGGGCCACTGCTCATCGGACAAAAGCTACCCCGGGGATAACAGGCTAGTCTCCCCCAAGAGTTCATATCGACGGGGAGGTTCGGCACCTCGATGTCGGCTCATCCTATCCTGGGGCTGAATCAGGTCCCAAGGGTCCGGCTGTTCGCCGGTTAAAAGGGTACGCGAGCTGGGTTCAGACCGTCGTGAGACAGGTCGGTCCCTATCCACCGTGGGCGTAGGAGACTTGAGAGGGACTATCTCTAGTACGAGAGGACCGAGATAGCTAAACCAATGGTGTACCAGTTGTCCCGCCAGGGGCATCGCTGGGTAGCTAAGTTTAGTTGGGATAAGCGCTGAAGGCATATAAGCACGAAGCCCGCCTCAAGACTAGGTCTCCATATTAGGCTCCTTCTAGACTAGGAGGTTGATAGGCCGCAGGTGTAAGCGCAGTAATGCGTTCAGCCGAGCGGTACTAATAAGCCAATTCGCTTGTGTGACACACACCCTGTTTACTTTTCAAGGAATGTTATGATTCCAGGTGATACATAGCAGAGGGGCCACACCCGTTACCATACCGAACACGGAAGTTAAGTCCTCTAGCGCCAATGGTACTAGCCTTGCGAGGGGCTGGGAGAGTAGGTCATCGCCTGGTTTTTTTTGTCACTTGTTATCCGAGTAACCCGTGATCCAGAGTGTGACAATGCGCGGCAGCTACAACTTCATAACCAGATATACATAGCCAGGCTGCCTCAAGCTAGAGATCAAGGCTGCCCTGCTCCAAAGCCAGCAGTCGCTCTTTCAGCGCGAGCCCACCACCAAACCCAACGAGCTTACCATTTTTTCCGATGACCCTGTGGCAAGGAATAATAATAGGAAGTGGATTTGCGCTTACTGCTCCTCCTACCGCACGAGCCGCGAGCGGTCTTCCGATTGCTGCAGCGATGTCGCCATAAGAGCAAGTTTCTCCGTAAGGAATCTCTAATACTGCACCCCATACTGACCGCTGAAATGGGGTCCCTTGCGTATAGAACGGAGACTCAAAAGATCTTCTTTGCCCTGCTAGATACTCACGAAGTTCCTGCAGAATGGACACATTGTGATAATCATCGGGTACAACCGTGCTGTGTAACTCCCGGCTCAGCTCTGCGAGAGGGGTTCCACAAAGATCAATGTAACACACACCTTTTCGCGAAGAAACAGCAACGAACTGCCATCCCTCCCAACAAATCATGCTTGCGTACAGTCGTTCTTTCATGGTCATAATAGGTCAGTGCTAAATTCGTTCTTTTTCCGATACGTCTTTCGCTCTGCTAGCTTACTAGCAGGCCATTCTAGCAAGCGCATCACAGGGAAATGTCACCTTCTGCAAAGTGAAATACATGATAGATTTCAACCCGTGGAAGTGGGCTAGTCTGCCAACAATCAGTGCAAGCCCCTTGTTTCTCACACAGGGAAGAGAGAAATTCCACCGGATCTGGAAATTGCTCCCATACGTGAGGAAGGTACGTTGATGTTCCTGTCGCAGTAGTGAGAATCACTCCATCTTTTCCTGGATTGAGTCTCTCAGGCAATTCCTCTGGGTCGTCAAACGCAAGTGGTCTGGGTATGTCAAGAACACTGATCTCAATCTTGATCTTGTCGAGCTCATCAACTCTCACTGGAGAGAACCGCTGATCCGCTGTTGCGGCGAGTACAACGTTCCGCAAAACGTTCTTGTACAGTGGCTCATGTGGCCGAAAGTCATCAATGATGCAGCCACGCAAGGCCCCATCCTTTGTCAGGGTAAGAAAACACGCTGCTTGTCTTTTCAGGTTTACAGAGAGGCTGTCTATGTCAACTACGATCCCCGATTCTCCAGACAGTACATTCCCTAGATGCCGACGAGCAAACTGGAGAAGCTGTAATTGCTCTGCATCAGAAAGAAGAATCAATTCAGCTTTGCTTTGCATTAGCCAACCTCTTCCAAACAGTACGATCGGAATCAATCCGATGATGATCAAGACTAGCAGCCACTTTTGCATCTCACCCCTTTACAACAAACAATAGAGCCTATCAAGCATGTTGTCAACTAGGGCTAAGGCGACTATGATGTTAGGAGTAAACTGTGCTGGATGTTTTTTTAAACCTGATTGCCCGGGTTCCGAGGGAGAATTCGGAAGTTGGAACTCTGGATGATCTTCGTGAGTGGACAATTGGGAGCGTGAAGGCAATCAATTCTTCAAACGGGTTTCTCAATATTGGGACAATGCTCTAGAATTCTAGTCACAACACGCATAGAGCCCAACACGATACACTCGTCAAAGCAAGGAGGAGGAGCCAACATGAAACTTTACGAGTATGAATTGGGAAAAGCAGCTGATGTACTTACGAGAGAGCTATTCAAGCTCAAGCCGGGAGAGACGTTCGTTATCACGGCGGATACAGAGAGCGACCCGCGCGTGGTAGATGCGACGGCCCGAGCTGCTTTCGCGGCGGATGCAAAGCCGATGGTGATCTGGCTCGCATCGCCTTTGGGTGTTGGAATGGCGGCCGACCCGATGCTGCCGATCGAATCCCTGACCGGAGCACTGATCGGGGCCGACGCGTGGGTCGAGTTCAACAACCAGTGGCTGCTGTATTCGACGCCCTACGAGCGCGTCGTGAAGGAGAATACGAAGCTTCGGTATCTGAACCTCGTGGGCATGGATGTGGACATGATGGTACGCTTGATCGGCCGTGTGGATTATCCGGCACTAATTGAGTTCCTGAAGAAGGTCTACGAACTGACCAAGGCCGCCAAGCACATACGCTGGACCACTTCTGCGGGAACCGATGTGGAATTCGACATGTCCTCTGATCCCAATTACCTGCTCGGCTGGGATGCCGGCTATGCCGACAAGCCTGGCGTGTTCATGCTTGGTGGTCAAGTCGGTTGGCCGCCCGTCTTGGAATCGATCAACGGAATCATCGTCTTTGACGGGTCAATCAATCCCCCATGCGGTAAGCTGGAGGAGCCGGTTCGACTCACTGTCGAAAAAGGAAAAGTGGTTAGGATCGAAGGAGGGACTCAAGCCAGAGACTTTGACAGCTGGCTCGCGAGTTTTGACGACCCGCGGATGTTCCACATCGCACATGTGTGTTGGGGCTTTCATCCCGGTGCTAAGCTGACGGGGAACGTCGTGGAAGACGAGCGCGTTTGGGGCGCAACCGAGTGGGGTCTCGGCAATATCGGGTCTTGCGTGATTGCGCCCGTTGGGGTACCAGCGGCGTCCCACACGGACGGCGTCTGTCTCAATACGTCCGCCTGGCTGGACGGAAAACAGATGCTCGATGAAGGGCGCGTCGTCGATGAAGACCTTGCGGTACTCGCAGCGAAACTGGGGAAGGCCTAGGCTGCCGACCGTGCGAAACACGGCTTGGCTACGCTTTTCACCTCTAGCAGAATAGAAAGGCCCCGTTATGGAGAAGAAGATCTTGTATATCAATCCCGTCCGGGATGACGATCCACAGGAGATGGCGATTCTCACTCGAGTGGTGGATGCCCAGACACAACTTGAGTACCGGTCCTTGGGAACAGGCCCTGAACATCTGCAGTATAAGATCTACCGCGCCGCCATCCTGATGCAGCTTCTGGCCATGATCAAACAAGCCGAGAACGAAGGCTTTGATGCGGTCATTGTCGGTTGTTTCTTGGATCCGGGACTTCAGGAAGGCCGAGAGATCACCGAGAACATCCTGGTCGTGGGTCCTGGTGAAGCGTCAATACACATCGCAGCGACGTTGGGAAATTCGTTCTCAGTCCTTGTCACCCACGGAAATTGCATTCCTGAGATGGAAGCCCATCTCAAGAATGCGGGATTGTGGAACAGATTAGCTTCTTTCAAATCGGCCGAGATCGGAGTGCTCGAGCTCCAACAAGACAGACAGGCCACCCTTAGACGATTCAGAGAAATGGCTGAAGAAGCGATTGAAAACGATAGGGCCGAAGTCATCATCCTGGGTTGCACAGGAGCACACGGTTTCTACAAACGGTTACAACAAGACTTGGGGGTGCCCGTTATTGATCCGGGAATCGCCGCGGTGAAGTACAGCGAATTCTTGGTAGAGATCAAGAACCGATTTGGTTGGGCACATTCCAAGGTTGGTGCCTACGAGACCCCACCGAGAGAAGAGATATTGAGATGGCAGCTTGGGGCGGCAGAGCTGTGGCAATGAACAGAAGGGAGCGTGCGTGCAGGGCAAAGTAAGGAAGAAGAGAATACGAATTGTGGTTCCAGTTTCCACCGACGAGTGGAATGCACCTGCAAGGAAATTGCTTGAGGGCTACAAGGACGCAAACACGCAGATCGATATCGTCAATATCAAGGACGGTCCAAAGGCAATCGAGTGCTGTTATGACGAAGTCTTTGCCGCGACGTTCCTCGTCCGTGAGGCCGAGCGCGCCGAGCAAGAGGGATACCACGGTGTGATCGATTACTGTTTCGACGATCCGGGATTGCGGGCCGCCAAGGAACGCTTGGAAATCCCCATCGTAGGGCTCTGCGAGGCGAGCGTTCACTTCGCAACTCTTCTGGGAACGGCGTTCTCCATCATCAGTGCCGGCCCACCTGACTGTGCATTCACCGACATCAAGGATCTATTAAGACTGTACGGTTTTGCAGACGAATGTGCGTCTGTGCGGTCCGTCGCTCTTCCAATCCGCCAACTGGAAAGGGGAAAACAGATACAGGCCGACAGATTGCTGAGCGAGGCAACAAAAGCAATCGAAGAGGACGGGGCAGACACCATAGTACTTGGCTGCGGCAGTATGCTTGTCCCAACCGAAGAGATTCAGACACTGGGCGCTCCGGTGGTCGTCCCTGGAATCGCTGCGTTGAAACTTTGCGAGGATCTGATCGATATGCAGCTAACACAAAGCAAGCGGGCTTTTTGCATTCCCAGGCGTCAATCGGGAGAACAAGCGTGAGAACAATAGGAGTGGTGACAATCGGCCAGTCGCCAATAAGCGACGTGGTCGCAGAGCTTGAGAGGATCATCAAAGACAGCCGAACGTCGCAGACTGTCACTTTCCTGCAAAAGGGCGCACTCGATGGCCTGACTGCCGATGAGATAGCGGGTCTGCGGCCGACAGAAGAGAAGGATCACCTTGTAACCAAACTGCGGAATGGCACAGAGGTGGCAGTGGACAAGCACGGCATTTGCCCCCGGGTGCAGCAAGCGATTCTTGACCTGAACGGTGAAGGCGCGGATATCATCGCGCTTCTCTGTTCCGATGAGTTTCCGCCTCTTCGCTCCGAAGCCCCGTTGATTCTTCCGGCAAACCTCCTGTCCGGTGTACTCTCATCAATCTCGATCAAGGGGAAGCTTGGAGTCATGGTCCCCTCGGAAAAACAGGTGAGCGCAACCATAGTAGTCTATCAAGAACTGGGCTTTGAGCCGATAGTGGTTGGCGCCTCCCCATACGCCAACGGGAATGAGATTCTCAACGCCGCCAACAGATTGAGGGAAGAGGTTGCTCTTGTGGTCATGGATTGCTTCGGCTACAACCTGGAGATGAAGAGCCGGGTGAGCCAGATAATGGGAACGCCGGTTATCCTAGTCCGATCATTATTGGCTTTCACACTGAGTGAGTGCTTACAGTAAGAGGAGAGGCGAATGAAAATCTTGGTCATCAGTCCTGTGGTGAGTCAAGAGCTGCTCAAAGACGATAAGGAGTACTTCCAAGGACTCGCTGATCCAAAGACAGAGGTGGAGTTCGTCGGCGTCGGAAAGGGACCGACATCGATCGAAACGTTTCACGACGCCGTGTATGCCGGCCCGGAAATCCTACGGCTGGTCAGGGAGAGGCACGATGCAGTCGACGCGATCATGGTCAATTGCTTCGCCGATCCTGGCGTCGATGCCGCCAGGGAAATCACCGACAAGGTCGTCCTCGGACCCGCGGAGACCTCGATGTCCGTCGCCCTCCATCTGGGGGCCAGATTCTCTGTTGTCTCCGTTCTGCCCAACACACCCTACTGGGTTGGCTGGCAGGCAAGGAAACTGGGCATTGAGTCAAGACTCGCCTCCGCCATCGGCATCGACGTCCCCGTGCTCGACCTGGAGAAAGGACCCGAGAAGACCGCCGCCGCGATCGTTGAAGCCGCGACAGCGGCGATCGAAAGAGACGGGGCAGAGGTCATCGTATTGGGATGCACTGGGATGGTGTCCGTAGCCCAGACCGTTCGCGAGCGACTTTCCGTGCCTCTGGTTGAACCGGCGGCAACGACGTTCAAGATGGCGGAACTCCTCGTCAAGTTGGGGTTGCGGCACCATCGCGGCGGTTTGTATCTGTCCGCTCGTTATGACAAGATTAAAGGGTATTAAGCAACTACCAAAAGTAAGTCAATAGGGAGGTGATGGCAGAAGCAGAAGTAGAAAGAATATTGGCCAAGTATTCAAAAAGGAGGTATGTCGATGTTTAAAAAGAAAGGTAGAGTGAGTTGGCATGGTGTTGTAGGGTTGTCCGTGTTGCTGTCCGTCCTTCTTGCTTGCGTCACCATCGTCTCAGCGCAGGAGCCTCAAGTCGGGGTCTATGTGAATTCCAGCGAGGTTGTGGTCTTCTGGGATCCCAGTGAAGGGTTCTCTAATGAGGTCATCGTCATGAACAACCTGTACGAGACCCTCGTGCGCTACGATTCGGTTACGGGTGAGTTTACGCCTGTACTGGCGACAAGTTACGAGAGCTCGGCGGATGGATTGACGTGGACGTTCAACTTGAGAAAGGGTGTGAAGTTCCACACCGGCGGAGAGATGGACGCGGAGGCGGTGAAGTTCTCCATCGACCGGACCATCGCCGGCGAAAAAGGGGCTTTCTACATCTGGGATCCGGTGGAGTCGATCGAAGCAAAGGACAAATACACGGTCGTGTTCCATCTCAGCTACCCTGCGCCGCTCGACATAGCCGCGTCGGCGGCCTACTGCGCGCACATCTTCGACCCAGATAACTCAGACCGCGACTGGTTCTACGAGGGGAACGATTCGGGAACCGGGCCCTATACCATCGAGAGCAACGAGGGGAACACGCTCGTCATCTTGAAGCAGTTCGATGACTACTGGGGAGGCTGGGAAGGCAAACACTTCGACAAGGTCGTGTTCCAATGGGTTCCCGAGGAAGGGACACGACGGCTGATGGTCGAATCCGGCGAGGCGGACTTCACCCAACGGCTGGCCGCGTCCGAGTTGGAAGCGCTGCGAGGGGTCCCCGGTGTGGAGATCGTCAGCGTGCCGTCGTTCCAGAACCTGCTCGCCCTGTTCAACACAGCAAAGAGCACAGACGAACCAATCGGCAATCCGCTGGTGCGAAAAGCGCTCGCGTACGCCCTTCCCTACGATGACGTCATTGAGGGGGTCATGGGCGGCTACGCCCGGCAGTCCCGCGGTGTTATCCCCTTTGGCCTGTGGGGCAACTCGGACCAAGTGAAGCAATATACTTTCAGTCCTGCAACGGCCAAGGTGCTCCTCGAACAGGCCGGTTATCCGGACGGAGGGTTCAAGGTCGTGCTGACCTACGTGGCCGGCGACGAGAACGAACGAAGAACCGCCGAGCTGTGGAAGTCGGAACTCGCCAAGCTGGGCGTCGAGCTGGAGATCAGAGGGATGCCGTGGGAGGCGCAGGTCAACCTCGGTGGCGCCGAAGATCCAAACGACCGGCAGGACATCTTGCTGTTCTACTGGTGGCCGGACTACGCCGATCCCCATTCCTTCTTGAGCGCGATGTTCGAGACTCAGCCCATTCTGTTCAACTTCTCCTACTACAGCAACCCGGTTTTCGATGCCCTGATCAACGCGGCAAAGGAAAAGGCCCTGTTTGACAGACAAGCAGCCACACAGCTGTACGTGGAAGCCCAGAACATCCTCATGGCGGATGCCGCTGGGGTAGCGATCTACGACATGAGTTCGATGCGGGCAGTGCGGACGTCCCTCAAGGGATATGTCGACAACCCTGCCTACACGCACGTCGTCTTCTGGTACGATTGCTACCGGGAAGAGTAACAATAGCTCAGCCAGAGCGGGGAGTATCACTCCCCGCTCCTTTTTTAAAAGCTGTTAGGACAACCGAGGATACATGACCGCGTACATCATTCGTCGATTAGGACTGGCCTTAGTCGTCATGTTCGGCGTATCTGTGCTCACGTTCCTGTTGACAGTGATCGTCCCCTCCAACCCGGCAATGCGATGGGTCGGACCGCACGCGAAACTGGAGCAGATTGAAAAGGCGAGAATCGAACTGGGGTTGGATAAGCCGGTTCATATCCGCTATTTCAAGTACGTCGCCAACTTCCTTCGCGGTGACTGGGGGGTCTCCATTCGCACCCATCAGCCGGTGCTGAAGGATATTGCCACCTATCTTCCCGCCTCACTGGAACTGATCATCTTCGGCATGTTCCTTGGCTTTGCTGTCGGGATTCCACTGGGAATTGTATCCGCTGTCCGCGACGGAACGATGGTAGATCACGGCAGTCGACTGTTTTCGATCGTCGGGGTTGCGTTGCCGACGTTCTGGTTGGGAATGATCCTGCAGCTCGTGTTCTTCAAACAGCTCGGACTGTTCCCATTGGCGGGGCGTGTTGCTATGATGACGCGTTTCACCGCTCCCATCGAGCACATCACCGGGTTCTACCTC
>DAOVAR010000091.1 GCA_030670905.1 Candidatus Bipolaricaulota bacterium | reverse complement strand
GTCTTAAGATTGGGAGAGAGCTTGATTGTGGAGTCGATCTCGATATGTTGATGAGGATCAAGGTTCGCCACTACCTGCTCTCCGCCGCAGTCCGCGTACACGAGTAGCTCGTTGCCCAGCGGCTCTGTCACCTTTACCCTCATCTCAAGGAGATTCTCCCCCTCAGTGACTGGGCCGGCGAGATCCTCTGGACGGATGCCAACAATTACCTGCTCTGGAACGGCATCGATCCTCCCATCTGTGGGTAGATTGATCATGAACCCCGCTCCGGTCAGGGAGATCGTACCGTCGTTCATCGTGGCCCTTGCCGTAAGCAAGTTCATCGCCGGACTTCCAATGAAACCAGCGACAAACTGGTTCGATGGCCGATCGTACGTCTCCTGCGGCGATGCGTACTGATAGATTACCCCATCGCGCATCACGGCGATCTTGCTCCCTAGCGTCATCGCCTCTACCTGGTCGTGCGTCACGTACACCGTTGTCGTCTGTAACTTGTGGTGTAGCTGCTCAAGCTCAGTGCGCATCTGTACGCGCAGCTTGGCATCCAGGTTCGACAACGGCTCATCGAACAGGAATACCTTCGGGTCACGCACGATTGCTCGCCCCACAGCAACTCGCTGCCTCTGCCCGCCGGAGAGCTCACGCGGCTTGCTCTTCAGCTTCTCCTCTATGCCAAGAAGCGCCGCCGCCGCTTGCACACGCTCATCGATCTCCTTCTTTGGAGTCTTGCGCAGCTTGAGACCAAACGCCATGTTGTTATACACGTCCATGTGCGGGTAAAGCGCGTAGTTCTGAAAGACCATCGCGATATCACGGTCCTTCGGCGGAACACGGTTCACCACTCGCTCCCCAATTCGCACTTCACCCGATGTCACCTCTTCCAACCCAGCGATCATCCGCAGCGTCGTCGTCTTCCCGCACCCCGATGGCCCAACCAGCACCGTGAATGCGCCATCGTCCACCACTAGATCGATCTCGTTCACGGCAACAAAGTCGCCGAACGTTTTCATTACCTTGGTAAGGGTTACTTCCGCCATCGATCCTCCTAATTCCTCTATCTATTTCCTGAGGGATTCGTCTCTTCTCTACCAGTATGCTACTACAAATTGTGCCCAGGGCCAAGATTATTGTCAGAAGAAGATTTCGATTTCGGCCCTGTCCTTTACATCATCGAACCACGTATTCCACGCGTCGGCTTGCGCATTCTCCAGCAAATCCTCATGAATCTGCTCTCTTACTTCATCTAAAGGGGAGATCGATCCATCTTCCGCGGCGAACTCCTCCTCATGGTCCTGGTAGTAGGCAGAGATCTCTTCACTACTTATGGCTACAGGTTGAGTGATCAAGGTATACAAGTCTTCCGCCATGGATTGCTCGGCAAAGGATTCTCTCATCATTTGCCTATATTCATCCAAGGAAGACCCTTGCTCTGACAAGATAGTCTCTATTTGTTCGATCGTTAGTTGATTTTGCTCGATGATCTGATTGAGCTGTTGTTCTACCTGTTCCTCAACTTCCTTCTCATCTGGCGCGATATCATGTTGTTCTGCCTGTTGAATCACAAGACGGCTACTTATTATCGTATCAAGTATGCCTAACTGGTAGGCGTACAGGAGCGCGTCCCCTTCCGGGGTGGCAAAAAGGGTCTGCCCAAAGGTGGGAAACTCTTGGATGATTACCTGGAAAATTTGCACAAGCTGCGCGCTCGTTGCTAGCGTGTCTTGTGTAATGATCTCTCCGTTAACGATGGCTGCAATCGAATAATCTGTAGAGGAACTTGGCGTAGACTCCTCCTGAGCCACTGCACTAAAGCAGAGAAGCATCAAAACCGTGACGAGTAAGAAAACTTTGCGCTGCAATCCGATCACTCCTTACAATACTATGATAAATATCTTCCTTCATCACAGGCATCTTTTCAACTACAGGCCTGAGAGATAAGACCGACGGAGTGAGTGAAACGAACGGACGAGGGGAAAAGCTTAGCCTCTCGCAAGGCCGTAGAGAAGACCATGGTCCAACGTCCAAGGCCCAAGGTTGAGAAACAGTAATGAGTGATGCGTAATGGGTAACGTAGAACCACCATTACGCTGGATTCCGGCGCTTGCCCTGGACCCCGATCCGGGGTCCGCCGGAATGACGAATGCCCAGGACAAGTCCCGCGGTGACAAGCAGTTGACCGCAGAGGAAACCAGAAGAATGGCTTAGAGGAAAGACATCTTACTGCTAAAAGCAAAGTCATTTTACCGCAGAGGGCGCAGAGATCGCAGAGGAAACCAGAAAAGAAAGTTATCAGTCCTCAGTAGACAGTAGTCAGTTGTTAGACCGTTCGTAGCGTCGGAACCTGTGTCTGACGTTAACGGCAACACAAGAACACGTAGACTGTCTGATCGGAAAACAGAGCCTGGCTGGTCTTTAACCAGCTCAAGAAAAAAACCTGCCCTCTTTCTTGTCTCTGGATACCGGATCAAGTCCGGCATGACGGTATACGTCGTCATTCCGTCGAAAGCCGGAATCCGGCGTAAAGGTGCCTCTACGTTATGTATTGCAGTTGTTAGATCGTTCGTAGCGTCGGAACCTGTGTCCGACGTTAGACGCAACGTCGCAGGCGAGCTACGGCGCTATACAACCACAACCCTACAAGAACACAACGTTGTTCTCGCGGGTTATGTTGGTTCTGTGGTTGTTCCTCATATTTTGGTTTCGGCCTTTCCCATTCAACCAAATAAACCAATCAACTATTAAACTCGCCTTTTCTCGGCTTCCGACTATGTTTTCAACTCAACGAACGCAATGAACTCAACAAACTCAACGGACTCATTACCCATCACTGGTCACTGTCTTCTCTAGTAGGCCCTGCGTTTGCTTCACAGCTTAAAGCGATTTGGCCTTT
>DAOVAR010000048.1 GCA_030670905.1 Candidatus Bipolaricaulota bacterium | reverse complement strand
CTCGCTTCAGCAGTTCAAGATCGCCATTGATCCTCCCTGAGTGAATGTTGAGCCCTATTCTATTCACCGCGCTGTCCTCTCCTTAGACAGACCAGAGTTTTGTAGCCCGAACTATAACACTTTTCGGATGCATAAAACAAGGGATTCTGTTCTACGGATGAGTGTCCTATTTCCATCGCGAAACACACCTTAACACCATCTTGCGCTATGAACTCCTACCATTACCGGTTCTTAGAACAGAGACTTCTGTCTCCGGGTTGAACAGGTGCGCCTTCTCTTTGTCCAACTTAAGGCAGATCGTCTCGCCGATCCGTCCGTCGAAGGGAGCCGAGACCAGTGCACGAATCTCCTCGTCGACAAACCTGAAGGTAACCAAGTCTTCGCGCCCCAAGGGTTCGATCAGGTAAACCTCGGCCTTGAAATCCCCATCCCGTTCCGCCACGATGCTCACATTTTCAGGGCGAATACCCATGATAACTCGTTGTGGAATGCTATCTTGCTTAGCCAGAGCGCCTTGTTCAGCCAAAATACGGATCTCCAGAGCCTGACTCTTGAGATAGAAGCCGTCGTCCCGTTCCTTAAAGGTCATCTCGAGGAAGTTCATCGGGGGGGCGCCGATGAACCCGGCCACAAACAAGGTATCTGGATGGTCATAGAGCTGATTGGGCGCGCCATAAGTTTGCAGCACTCCGTAGTTCATCACCGCAATTCGGCTGGCCATGGTCATCGCCTCGACCTGATCGTGAGTGACATATACCGCGGTTACGGCCAGGTCCTCCTGCAAGCGCTTAATCTCTCCTCGCATCCGCAAGCGCAACTTAGCATCGAGGTTAGAAAGGGGTTCATCGAAGAGCAAGATGGCCGGTTCCTTAACAAGCGCGCGCGCCAACGCGACCCGCTGTTGCTGGCCTCCAGAGAGTTGGGCGGGTCTACGATCCAGAAGATCCCCAATCCCCATCATGTCAGCCGACCTTTGAACTCTCTCCTTCATCTCCTTTCTGCGGACCCTCTTCAACTTCAGCGGATAAGCAATATTGTCAAACGTAGTCATATGAGGGTAGAGAGCGTAGCTTTGAAAGACCATGCCGATATTACGTTCCTTGGGAAGAAGATGGTTCACCACACGGTCGTCAAAACAGATGTGCCCCGAGGTGGGTTTGTAGATCCCCGCCAGCATGAGCAAGGTGGTGGTCTTTCCACACCCTGAAGGACCTAGGAGGGCGACAAACTCTCCGTCCCCGATCTCCAGATCAAGGCTGTCAACCGCTTTCACCTTCCCGAAGTGCTTATTTAGAGCTTCTAAGGCAATCTTCATGCTATCGTTCTCCTCGAAACAGACCTCGTTCGTGGGATCATACTCCCCCTTTCTTTCCTCCACCGTAGATGTTCAGCAACGCCTCCTGCGTGAAGAGGAAGAACAGCACCACCGGGACCAACTGGAATAGCCCCACCGCCGCCACGGCGTTCCATTCGGTCATCACAGATTCGCTAATGAAATTCTGCAGGTAAAGGGATAGGACCGCTGATTTTCCAGCCCGCCCTGCGGTAAAAGTGAGCGGGATCAAATAGGCATTCCAAGCGGTGAGGAACGAAAAGATAGAGAGCGCCGCGATCCCCGGCTTGATGTTCGGCATAATGATCTGCCACCATACCTTGAAGCGGGAGGCTCCATCGATCAGGGCCGAACGTTCCATATCCCAGGAGATGTTGTCGAAAAATCCCTTCATAATCCAGATGCCGAACGGCAGTTGAAAGGCGACCATAACCAGAGCCACTCCACCTATCGTGTTGTACCCGAAGCCGCCCAGAAGCGGAACATCACGTCCGATGAGCGGAATTTTCGCGATCCAGAGGAGCACGAAATAGATGGGGATCAAGAGAGTAACACTGGGGAAGGCGTGCAGGATCAAGGTCAAGGAAAGGAACCCCTTGCGCCCGGGAAACTTCATCCGCGAGAGGGCATAGCCGGTCAAGGATGAAACTACCACCACAATAAGGGTCATGATCAGAGACATTACTAGGGTGTTTAGGGTCACCGCCCAGATGCTGGGATACTGGGGGCCAAAGGGTGATTCCCACAGAAAACGCCAGTTGTTCAGGGTCCATCCGAGCGACTGTAATCCCTCTACCCTTGTCGAAAAGCTGGTGATCAGCAACCACAGGAAGCCAAGAATGATAAGACTACTAGGCACAATTAGAACCAGATAAGCAAGCACAGGCTTAAGCTTTGGTCGTAACATCATAGTTGATCTATCTTCGGTTCCTCCACCAACTCTCGGAACTTGAATACGCGCAGGTAGATGACCGCCATCACGACACCAATAATCACCAGTACCACCGACCATGCCGCGCCATACCCCCACTGCGTATTCCCAAAGTAACTTGTTAGTGCCCGGTGATATGCGGTCAAGGACCAGACTTCAGTTTGATAAAGGCCTGGGCCGCCATCGGTGAGGAGCATGATCTGCTCAAAGGATGTCAGGAGGGAGAGGGTCTGGTAGGTCGTCACGAAAAGAAGCGGCCACTTAATCATCGGAAGCTCGACGTACCGAATCGTCTGCCAGGTGGTCGCCCCGTCCACCTTAGAAGCTATGGTGTAGTCCTTGGGGATCGACTCAATCGCTGAGGCGAAGAGAATCATGCCAAAGGAAGCACCGATGAATCCGTTGACCAGGAAAATGAACACCCATGGGTGGGTGTGGAGGAGGTATTCCCCCCCACCGATACCTAGCGGAACAAGGAAGTACTTATTGATCACCCCCATGGGAGCCGGCCCGGCCAGTGCCCTCCACATCATCGTGTACACCACTACCGGTGTGATCCGTGGCAGGAACCACAGTGTCCGAAAGGCAAATCCGGTTCGGCGCTTAATGTGTGTGGTTATCAAAGCGATGACCAGAGCCATCCCCACGTTGAACAGGGCTAGGGTCACAGCAACATACATGATTGTGTTGCCGAGGATTCTTGAGAGAAATCTGTTGGTGAAAATCTTTACGTAATTGTCCAAACTCCAGTTTACCGGCTTCCACCACTCAAGAATACCGAAGTTGGTCATATCTAGCTTGGTAAAGCTCAGGATAAAAACCATTACAAGCGGAATAAAGAAGAACAACGTTACTAAAATAAGCGTAGGAGAAAGAAACGCATACGGAGCAAGTTGGCCCCGCATCCGAGAGAACCCGATGTTTCTCGTCCCTAATAGAACGGGGAGGGGGGGCTTCCCCCTCTCCCCTATTTTTTCCGTTCTTCGTTTCACCGGATGATTACATCGTCACCTAGTTCACGTTGGAGGCCATCCACTACGAATTCCACCGCCTCCTGGGGCGTGAAATCGCCTCCTACCACCGCTGCAAGAGCCTCGTAGGTAATGGTTGAATATGGGCCCCAGTACGGGTTGTTGGGCAAGAAGGTGGTGTAATCCAGCATGTACAACGTCTCGCTCAGCAGGCGGGAATCCTTATAGAACTTGTACTCCGTTTGGTCTTTCAGGATACCCAGGTGAGTGCTGGCGATCGCGTGACGGGTGTTCGATCCGTAGTCGGTGACATATTCAATTAAGGCCAGCGCCAGGTCCGGGTCTTCACACTGAGAACTGATGAGGTAGGCCATCGGGTGTGTGAGGGAATTCGCCTGGCCACCTTGCTCTGCGGCTGGGATCAACGCAATGCCGAAGGTCTCCCACATATAGGCCTCTCCGCCGAGATCCTTGAGGAAGAGTTCAGCCCATTCGGCCCACTGCCATGTCCCGCCGACCCAGAAGAGAACCTTGCTCCCGGAAACTCCAGGATGCCATGCGTCTCCCCAGCCCAAGCCGAGGCCGCCCATGGATCCATAGGTCTGCGCAGCGTCGTAGAAGAACTGGTAGTAGTCGAGGCCGGCCACTTCATTGAAGACCAGCTTGCCGGTTGCGACATCGATCGTCTCCCCGCCGAAAGCATAGTAGAGTGCGGTGAAGTCAGGCCCGTTCGACGGACGCATCCAGAAACCGTTGCCATCAGCGACCACGCCTTTATCCACCGCTTCCTTGGCCACTGTCAGCATGTCGTAGAGGGTGAAGTCGCCCTTCTCGATATTATCCGGCAGAGCCGCGATCTCATTCGCAGTCCAACCCAGCTCGCCTAACAGAGCCTTGTTGAAATAGAGGGGGCGTGCCTCAGCATCCTGGGGGACTCCCCATATCTCGCCTTTGTAACTCGTGCTGTTCCACAGGCTATCGATGACGCTGTTGAACCCGGGGAACTCCTTTATCAACGCATCCAACGCGATAATCCGGCCCGCCTCGGCCTGAACTCCGATGTACTCGTGTCCGGTGAGCCAGATGTCGGGTTCCTCGTTCGCGACGTAGCTCAACACGAACTCCGTCACGTAATCTCCCCAGTCAATGTTGTCCTGAATGATCACGACTTCTACGCGCCTAGGGTCACCTGCGGCCTCCAGATCGGTGTTGAGTCCCTTGGCAGCGCCAATGAAGTTGTTGCCGCGCCAGTCTTCCATCGGCGGCTTCGCCCGACACCGAACAGTAATCGTAACAGTCTCCGTATCCTGTCCCAGGGCAATAAGCCCTCCGGACACCACAAAGCACGCGATCAGCATCAATAAAAACAAACGTTTCATTTTTCCTCCTCCTTGATCTTAAGGTCTGTAACACACGTTCTCCCTACTGTGTATTCTCTCGCGAATCACCTCCTATAATAAGAATAATATCTGCATTATATGCGGTATCCAAGAAGCATTTATTCTTGTTCGATGCAATCTCAGCCCTAGAGGTGGTTGCTTCAGCATGAGATGTGCCCCGGTTGCCCCTCCTCAAGTGAGTAGTTGTGTAAACCGGATAGAATAGCTAGATGTCTTTTTTCTCGAAAGAATTCTTTTTCACTGCGATCTGCTAAGAATTTCATAGTGAAGTCATGCAAACGATAGCACAAAAATGAGTCTTTGTCAATAGGAATACGGTTAATTCGGGCCTCAACAACAACTAGACCATCTAGAAGGCGTACTTACCTCGCGTGTGAGATCTATAGACTGGCTCTTTGTCGTTTCGAGTGGGTAGTGACTTCTAATTTCGGTTCGCACGGGACGGATAGGCAAAGTAGATCCCCGCTCCTAGCACCTCGGGGCAATTTGTTCATGCTCTGTGAGTTCCTTCCCATCGTCGTAGGCCAACGCGTGCACCCGGTCCCTGTGTGGGGAAAGGCCAGCTACAATCGCCGCACAAACTCTGCGGAAGCAGTGGCTGGGTATTTTGTCTCGAACAATTTGGGAGTAGTGGACAACTTTCGAACTATTGAGTGGCCTAGCGTGAGCGATCTCGAAGAGCTTGTTGTAGGGAGCAGGGCATGACAGCATGAGGATCGATAGCCCGCGATTGATTACATGGTCGTCCATCACCACGAGACAGCTAACGAACGCGTTCCAAATACAGTCCCCCAGGCTCCAATCGGGTAGTTCCAGCGCTACGTTGCTACCGCTTCACCAGCGATTCCAGCCACTCAGCGACTTCACCGAGGAATCCAGTCCAGTAAACGCCTCCGCAGTCTCGGCCAGTGCGCACTAGGACGAGATCGGCCCGCGGATAGACATAGATGAACTGGCAGAACCGACCCTCCGCGTAGTACGCATCACGGGCTTCATCGATCCACCAGAAGTACTGGTATTCAGCGGCTGGATCGGTCTTGGTATCCAGGCAAGCGCCTTCCTCAACCCACTCAGACGGCACGACCTGGTGTTCCCCGATTCGTCCCTGGTTGAGGAACAACCAACCGAGCTTCGCAAAGTCGATGGCGCGAGCGTTGATTCCGGCGATCATCAGTTCGAATCCGGAGTCCGTGCTGTCGATACTCCATGACCCACCAAACTCGGCGCCCATCGGCTGCCACAGCCGGGTTTCGAGATACTCGGTCACGGTCATGCCGGCCACTCGCTCGAGAACCAAGCTGGGGATTTGCGGATTGTAGTTGTTGTAGAGGAACTCGGCTCCTGGATCCTCCTCAATCGCGGCATTCAGTGCCGCCCGCCGCAAGTTAGGCGAGTACTAAGTCGTCGTAGGATCGCTCCATATGGTACTTATCAAAAGAGTACTCGGCAACTGATGCCACATCTCTCTAAGCCAGAGCAGAGCTCCTGGCTTTTCAAGGATAGGGACGGTCTCTCTAATTGGTATTCCCGATAAACCCAGTCGGCATGGTGATAATTCATTCTGTCAATCAAAGCGTAATCCACTTTCCCATCAAGAATATCAACCAATTCCTCCGCCTTGGGAAGCATTGGTGCAATCATTGCGAAAGTCCTAATCCCAGCCGAATGTAGCTCTCCAAGCGCGCTTATTCTTTCCTTAATTGGGGGAGCGTATGGTTCAAACAGACGTCTTATCTTTTCATCCCCTGTAGTCACGGTCATGCCAACCTCAACCGTGGAGGACCCTTTCAGTAATTCCAGATCCCGCAATACTAGTGCGGACCTTGTTTGGATTGTGATTGGCCAATCATGTTGAATCAATATCTCAACGCACATCTTGGCTAGCTCGTATTTTCTCTCTATTGGTTGATATGGGTCACATACTCCGCTTATCCAAACCCTGCCAGGCGGCTTTCTTTCTACTTCCTCTCGTAGTAAGTCTGGGGCATTAATTTTCACATCAACGAACTGACCCCAGGGTTCCTTATGCCCACTGAACCTCTTCATAAAGCGAGCATAGCAATAAGTACAGGCATGCTGGCAACCTACATAGGGATTGATGGTGTACTCATATACCTTAGATCGGGATAAGATACTTCTGGCCCTTGTCTCTCGAATAATCATCGCTATCATCTTCAATTATACAGTAGCTTGGATTGTTTAGTCTGTAAGCGGAGCGCACTGAACAATTGCTTAAATTGTTACCTTATTGCACAATCTGGCATATGTGTTGCTCCTTAATAAGGATGGAATGTTGACAGCGAGGATGCAAGAGGTCTGGCATAGCCCTAATGAGAAGGCTAGGATATAGTTCCAACGGAGACAGTGCTATGAAAGTATTTTCTATTCTGGTGGTAATATTGAGTTTAATCGCGACATCGATACTGGGAAGTTGTGCACAGA
>DAOVAR010000006.1 GCA_030670905.1 Candidatus Bipolaricaulota bacterium | reverse complement strand
TCCATACAGGAATTCTAGCCACTTGTCTCGCCTTCCTAAAGCTAAAGCCTCGGCGGTAATCGTACCTCGAACGCCTAACAGCTAGCTACATTACCCTAATCAAGCCATCAATTCTGGGTGCCCAAGCATATGCTTTCGGCCCCATTCCCCAAGAAATCACAGGATTGTAGAGGAAGATCCAGGGCGCGTCATCATGTATTATGCGATAGGCTCGATAATAGAGCTCTTGGCGTCGAGCATCGTCAATAGTAGCTTGCGCACGGTCAATAAGCACATCCACTTGTTGATTTGTGTATCCCTGCCACCAAGGGCCGTGGGCACCGGAATGGAACTTCTCACGAAACAATCGATATGTACTCAATGGACTTGAATCAAAACAACAGGCATCATCTATCTGCTTAGCACGAACCATTGCCGCGTACTTGGGCCGGTCCTTGAACTCCCTGATTGTTGTGTGGATATTCACCTTTTCATACTGCTCCGCCATGAGTTCCGCAAGACGGGGAGCCTCATCCGGAAGGATTGCCGGGATGTCTAGCACTACATCCAATCCCTTCTCGCAACCTGCTTCCCTTAATAGCTCCAGGGCTTTCTCTGGACTATGAGAATAGCTAGGAACTAGAGGATCCCTTCCGAAGTGAAGAGGGGTTAGCGGCCCGTTCAGCGGAGTGGCGGCGCCATCCATTACTGTTTCAATCAGACTGGAAACATCTAATGCACAATTGAGGGCTTGGCGGACACGCCGGTCGGTACAGATGCCGGAGAGAAGATTGCACATGAAAATTGTGCACACACTGCTCTCTAACTTCGATATCCTCGCCTTTCCTGAGGTTTCGACCCTACGAGCGCCAACTGGCGTCAGATCGGCAACAATGTCCGCCTTACCTTGTAAGAGAGCTTCAGCTCTCCGCTCCGCACTAGGTTCTGCCGTCCAGTGAATCTCCTTGACTTGCGGACAGCCCTGCCAGTAATCTCGGAAGGCGTCCATCACAACTAGATTGGGTTCTGCTTCTGCTAATCTAAATGGTCCACTCCCCCAGGGGTTGCTACTTATCTCTTCTATGGCTTCACTGGGGACAATGGGAAATAACACCAACAAGTCAAGCAAGTCGGCAAAAGGCTCAACGCTAACAATACGGACAGTCCGGTCACCAAGCGCTTCGATCGTAGCACCCTCCAGATAACTCTGGTAGACCCCTTGACTACCAAGCTCTCCACCCATACTGGGATCTCGGACGCGCTCCAGGCTATCCACAACATCCTGAGCTCTAAGAAGATCACCGTTGTGAAGAGAGACAGGATGCCGAAGATGAAAGACCCATGTTCGTGCATCTGGCGACACCTCCCAACGCTCAGCCAGAGCGGGGCTGAAACCACCATGGTCGCCGTAATTGATAACAGGTTCGAAAACACTAAAGATAATACTCAAGTTATTCCTGTTGTCACTACTGACGTGAGGATCTCCAATCTGAACTTCAGACTGGAGTATCTGCAGTTTCTCTGCTTTCAACAGCAGCATGATACACCCTCTTTTCTTACTCCTTTTCTTCCTTCTGCTCTATTGAAGTCACTGTCGTGAGTGCTTTCGTCAAGCAGACAATCGCTCCATTCCTACTCGCTAACTAACAAGGAATCCATTTTTCAATGAATCGCGCGGATCTACGAGGGTGTGATACACGCCAGCCAGATAGGCACTGCCTGTAATTTCAGGTATAACCGCATCTATGGAACCCACCTGTGTTTCCTCGACAAGCCGGCCGCGAAACATGGAGCCTGTGGTTGCACTCTCATGTACATAATCCTCATTCAATCCGAGCCTTCCTTTGGCATGAAGAACTGCCATCTTGGCGCTGCTGCCTGTACCGCATGGGGATCGATCAAAACCTAGAGCATCTGACGTTGTCAGGTTCATCGAGTTAGCTATCGGGTTGCGAGGAGGCCCCATGAATACCATTTGGTCAATGGTTTCTCCCGCTTCCGGGCCAAGTATTGGGTGATTCACTGATATCTGGCTATTAACCGCATTGAGGATAAGATTGTTTGCCTTACCAAGCTTGTCCAAGTTAGCGTTGCTCAGTTCAACGCCAAGTTGTTCTGCATCTACAACAGCGAACCAGTTTCCGCCGTAAGCGACATCAACCTTTAGTCTCCCATATGTTTCTATCTCGATTTCAAGATCCTGCTTGAGAACGAAGGATGGCTGATTTCGAAATGTCACGCCCTCAACCTTGCCATCTATGACGTTTGCTCGCACCCTCATCTCTCCGGATGGAGTCTCTACAACCACATGAGTAACTGGCTCAACGGCCTCAATGATCCCGACTTCAATTGCCGTGGCAACAGCCCCGATAAGGCCGTGCCCACACATGCCTAGGTAGCCCAGCGCACACATGATAATCAGCCCAAAATCTCCTTCTGCCGTACTCGGTGGACAGAGAACCAGCGCGTGCATTGCTTTCCGTCCCCTAGGTTCAGCAGTAAGAACAGTTCGTAGATGATCGTAGTTCTGTTCAAAGAATTGCGACTTCTCCACGATATTGCTCCCCTTGATTTCGGGGAACCCTCCAATCACGAGGCGCGTGGGCTCGCCTCCGGTGTGAGAATCAATACATACAATACTCTCCCGGCCTCTCACCAATTGCTCTGTCAACTTCAGTGCTCGTTCTTCAAATCTCCTATCCACAGTAGACACAGGTTCATCTCCTTCTTTCCTTGATTGGCTGCCAAGAATTATCCCCAAGAAAGAGAAGGTCATGGCCATCCCACAAGAGACTTGTCACAGGACTGCTACTCCGCCTCGGTATTCATCAAACGGAAGTCCTTCTCTTTTCTCCAACTCTCCTGAACATTTCATGCCATTTGTCACAGATTCCTTCTTTCTCGTCATTCTCTCATGGCAATCGGCATTCTCTCCGAACGGTCTGATGAATAGCGCGATCATCAAAGCTATGACTGCAGCTCCAGCGCCTGTGAGAAAGGCTGTTTGATAACTACCGGTCAAATCAAACATGATGCCGGCAATGAAGGGACCCATAGCACCCCCTACTTGGAGCGCAAAATTGACAAACCCAATGATAGCGCCAAGGGCAATCAGACCAAATATCCTAGACGTTATCAAGGAAAGAAGTACATCTAGACCGCCGAAGGCTACGCCAAACATCACTGCAAACAACAGAAGTGACCAGATCTTCTGACCTGTTACCGGCAACCAGGCCATCGCTACCACCAGCACGGAGGTGATGATAATCGCTGTCTTTCTGATGCCGATTCTATCGGCCAGAAATCCCTCAGGGATTACCATCACAGAGGATATTCCCCCGATAACAGCCAGAATCGCAACAGCGGTAGTTGACGCGATACCCACGTTGATTGCATGAGAGACAATATGGGTCATGATGATCATCATAGCAAAGCACTGGAAGAAAAAAAAGGCAGAAATCAGCCAGAACTGCGATGTCCGAAACGCTTCTCGAAAAGACAGCTCATTCATCTTCTCAAGGTTACCTCCCCGTCTCTCTACACAGTCTGCAGTACATGCCAACTCATCTTTTGCGACTCCGCCCCGTTTCAGGAAGAGGGCCGCCAGTGAGATCACGAGGAAGCTCCCTATACCCAGCGCAAGATAGGCAGTTCGCCAAGCAACCATGCCGATCAGCCAATTGGCAACTAGAGGGACTATCATCACACCCGAAGTCAGCCCCATAAGAAAGATCCCTAGCATTACTCCTCTTCTTCTTGGAAACCATCTGACTACCGTTGATTGCAGGGGAGCAATACTGGCACTCATCCCTATTGCTACTAGCCCCCCATAGAAAAGATACACCTGCCAGATAGCATGAACCCGCGACATCATGGCAAAACCCAGTCCCAGAAAAAGATTGCAGATCAATACAACTCTTCTCGGTCCGAACCTATCGGATAGCCTTCCGGCAAGGATGCCAAGAAACCCGCTAAGGATGAAGCAAAGAGACCAAGCTCCGGAGAGAACGCCACGCCCCCAGCCAAAGTCCGCCAACAATGGGTCCAGGAAGACACCAAAAGTAAACACCGTTCCAACTATCACTGCCGCAATAACGAATGCGGATCCCACTATAACATAGCCATAGTGAGATTGGGTATTTCTTTCTCCAGCTCCTTGCAAACCTTCTCCTCTCTTACCATCAATTGCGGCCCTATTGTTCAGGCTACTTCACACGATCTACCGCCCTTTCCACTCCCCGTATCAACAACAATGGAAGCCCTGTTCACCCATCACATTCTCGAATTCCAATGGTTCGATCCCTGTATCATAGATTTCAATTCCCAGAGGACTGATCGTATCTTTCTCAGCCTCACTCCAATGGCAGGTTCCAGTCCCACTAGGGCAAATAGACACGGCCATCAGAACATCCATCTCCGCGTAGAACTCGACATAGTCACCCTTCTTGGCATCACTGGCCTCTACCGGATGAGAGCCATCCGGATTGAAATGAGTCTTCTGAAATAGGTTGATGTTGTCATGTAAATCCTCCCAACTTAATCCAAAGGGTTGTATTGCACGTTGAAGGTTGCACCAACAGTTGTATTTCGTGACAAAGGGGTGCTTCTTGTTCCCGAGAGCCCAGTACCAGAACGATGGATTGCAGTGGGAACCAAAGCAATAATGATGCTTAGAGCTAGGAAAAGTTGGCACAGTTTCCACCGTATCCTCAATTATAGTCATCAGAGGCCGAAACATCGGAAGATTGCTCCATAACCGGCTATAGGTACTTAAGAAGAATGTCTCACGACATAAGGTGTAGTCGTTCCAGAACCGTTCCTTAGTATTACGCGCGTTCCAAACGCAGACATCGGCAATCTGCGCCTGCTCAACACACACAATACGTACGGATTGACCTTTCTTTACAGCAAAGCCCTTGCCTCTCTCTTCAAGATCGATGATAGAGTCATCTACTCTACGGAAACTGGGCCTTGCCTCGCGAATATTCTCATAGAACTCTTGAGGAAAGGGTGGCATAGGGTGTTTCCATTCACTCATCAAACTCCTCCTTTAGGTTGCATTGCTCACACCGTAACAGCGTTTCCAAACGGTACACTTATTGCAATGGGGCCAAAGAAATGCGCCGACAGGATCCCACAGATATTCCTTCGCCGAGGATCCAAGTTAAGCGTTCCTGATCCGGCTGCTTCGGCCAACGAATTGGACTCGGGATTCACTGCAAGATAAAGTCTCTTGTTGTTCTAGCCATAGCGTATGCGAGGGTCGACGTACGAGTACACGACGTCAATGAATAAGTTGATGCCCACAAATACAACAGCCATCACCAGCACGATTCCCTGCGTGAGTGGATAATCACGCTGGAGAATCGCATTCACCGCCAGATAGCCTATTCCGTGACGCGCAAACACGTTCTCGACGATCACCGTACCTCCCAGCAACCCGCCCAGTTGCAGGCCCAGGAGCGTCAGAACGGGGAGTAACGCATTCTTCAATGCGTGCTTCGCTATCACGATGCGTTCGCGTAAACCCTTTGAGCGTGCCGTTCTGATGTAGTCCTCCCCCATCACCTCCAAGAGGCTCGAACGCAGCATTCGCGCGATGATCGCAGTCGACCGCAAAGCGAGAACCAGTGCTGGCAAGATCAAGATCCTAAGGCTTTCCGGCCCCAGCAGCGGAAACCATCTCAACTTTATGCAGAACGCCAGGATGAACAGCATGCCGATCCAGAAGTCGGGCATGGAAACCCCCACAACCGCCGTAGCCATGATCGCTGAGTCGTACCAGGAGTTCGGCTTGAGGGCTGCCAGAATGCCAAATGAGAAGCCGAGAAGAACTACAAACGAGATCGCCAGCGCGGCAAGCCTCACCGTATATGGCAGTTCCCGTCGGATTAATTCCGAGACCGACTGGTTGAACATGATCGCCCGTCCAAGATCTCCTCTGAGCACTCTGCTGAGATAATGGAAATACTGTACAGGACCAGGCAGATCGAGGCCCAGCTGACGGCGAATCAAATCGCGATCCAGAGCAACAGCGTGGGAGCTGTGCGCAACGATGAAATCGACGGGATCTCCGGGCAGAAGCCTCACCATGGAGAAAATCAACAAAGTGACACCAAGCAGTGTCGGGATAGCGATAAGGAGACGCCATGCTATGTAGCGATGCATCGAACTCCTTCTGCGGCGCCTTCAGCGCTCGTATGGCAAGACCTCAGAGGAGGTATCTTGCCGGGGCAACACGCCCCAGCAAGATACCTCATGTTCTATGTGTCGACTACTGACCCATCCAGGCGTCATACAGATCGAACCCGACAGACATGAGGTCCGATTTCACTCCCTGGACTTCCGCTTTCAGGATCCAAGTGTTCCTTATCTTGACCGTGGGAATGCTGGCCAAGTCCTTGAGTACCTGAATCGCCACGAGCCGGTAGTACTCCCTCTGCAACTCCGGGTCCGTTGTTGCAAGCGCACCATCGAGCAGAGCGTCAACCACCGGATTACCGTAGAACCCGATATTGTAGAACGGCACTGACTCGGAGTGCATCTCCTCGTTGAATGCAAAGAAGCTCTGGGCTGTTGTAGGCCAAGGCGCGATGTCGAACTTCCCTTCAAATAGCAGGGTTTCGCGCGTCGCGAAGTCGTGGACTCTTACTTCTACTTTGATCCCAACTTCAGAGAGCATCCCCTGGATGATCTCGTGGGAGGATTTCTCATAGTCCCTGACGAGATCGAGCAGATGAAGCTTCGTACCATCCTCAACGCCCTCTACGCCGTGCGCCTCACGAACGCCATCGCCATCCGTATCCTTCCAACCAGCTTCCTCCAGCAAGGCCATGGCCTGCTCTGGATCGTAGTCAAGGTTGTATTTTCCGAACTCCTCCTTGGGACTGGGGTCGGATCCCCAGATTCCTTCTGTGAACTCGCAGTACTTGATCTCTCCGAGCTCTTGGAATACGGGGGATTCATTGATGGCTTCTTTGTCGATGGCGTGGGCAATAGCCTGTCGCACTCTCAAATCTTGGAGGATCGGATTGGAGAGGTTGATGCTGAGGTCGCCCCAGCCTTTGCGCGATTGCAGCCAACCCTTGAGCCCCGCCGCATCTTGCAAGCGAATGAAGTCGGTCGGTTCGACGATGGCCATGTCGACATCGCCGATTTCAATTGCTGCTGCACGACTGGTCGGATCGCCTATCCCTTGAACGGTGAATCCCTCGAGGTAGGCAGGTCCCTGGTGGCCATAGAATTCTGGAGCCCAGTTATAGTCTTCGTTCCTCTCGAAAACGACCTTCCCTTGGTCGCCGGTCCACTCCACAAACACGAATGGCCCCGTACCCACCATGGCCTTCTGGCCATAGTCATCTCCGTACCTCTCGAAGGCCGCCGGAGAGTGCATGGCTCCAACGAAGGGATCAGCCAGGTTCTCAACCATTCGCGCATTCGTTTGGTTGTATGTTATTCTGATTGTATACTCATCGAGAACCTCATATCCTGCGAGGCTCTTGCCTACACCGAGCTTGCTGTAGGCTTCCTTCCCTGCGCAATCGGGTGTGTTCGCGATGTGGTCGAAGTTGGCTTTCACTGCTTGAGCATTGAACGGCGTTCCATCATGGAACGTCACGTCCTCGCGCAGGACAAGGGTAACCGAAAGCCCATCGGGACTGATCTTCCAAGATCGCGCTAATCCTGGGTAGTACTGCCCTGTCGCAGGGTCCTTTGCAATTAGCGTGTCCAGCCCATTTGCGACGATCATTTTCGTGTACACTGCCGTGGCTTTACACAGATCGGCACTGTCCTGAATGGAAGAATAGAAGGCAATCATCAGATGCCCTCCTTCGACTGGATCGGCTCCCACCACAGGTCCTGCTACGAGAGCAACGCAGAGCATCACTCCTAGCAGCACAGACATTCGAATCATCTTACCATTACTACTAGACATCCTAACCTCCTTGTCTAGCCGTTCACCTGATCTCTATTAGAGACCTCTCCTTACTCCTCTTCCAACCCAACAAAACATGAGACAAACTTCTACATACACATCACCTCCTATCGGCCTCTGGCTAATCCACGTGGATCGAGCGCATTGCGCAAGCCTTCCCCAACCATGTTGATGGCAAGGAGAGATATCAACAGAGCAAGGCCAGGGAAAACGGCCGGCCACCACGCCTGCCGCAAGTACAAGCGACCATCCTTAAGCATGATGCCCCATTCTGCAGTTGGTGGCTGTGCGCCCATACCCAAGAAGCTGAGACCCGCCACGAACAGTATGGTGCTGGCAAGGTTTAGGGACGCAAGCACGATCAAGGGCAGCAGCACGTTCGGGAAAATATGCCGCTGTATGGTGTACCAACTCGGGCACCCGATTGCCCGGGCGCTCGCCACATAGTCCATTTCTCTTACGGCTAGAGTGGAAGCCCGGGCTACGCGAACGTAGTCGGGTATGATGTACACTCCTGCGGCAAACATGGCATTGGAGAGACTGGGCCCTAGTATCGCCATGATTGCCAAGGCAAGGAGCATACCTGGAAAGGCCAAGAGGATGTCCACAAGGCGCATCATTATGGTGTCCAGCCAGCCACTGTAGTATCCGGAGACCAACCCCAACGGAATCCCAATACAACAAGCGATGCCAGTTGCTATAGAGCCGACCTTCAACGAGGTTCTCGCGCCGTAGATAATACGCGCAAACAGGTCACGTCCGAGATGGTCCGTCCCAAAGATGTGACTTGCGGAAGGCGGAGAGAGGGCATCTCTTATTCTCTGTTTGAAAGGACTATATTTGGTTATCCATGGAGCCATGATCGCTGCAAAGACGATCAATAGCAGAAGGACCATCCCTAGCATGGCTCCCTTATTACGTCTGTATCTTCGAAACGCGTCAGTCCATAGACCTCGCTGCTTCCCAGAAGTCTCGAAAGAACGCAAGCCAAATCTCATCCTCCAAGCCTCCCTAAATCGCCAGCTCCCTCACTTGGGAACCTGTCCAGCCCATATCTCATCTCGATCTTCCGTGCAATTTCTGGAGGAACCTGCCTGGCAAAGGAGTAGTCCGGTGCCCCTGCAAGCACACGATGCAACAAGGCCTCGACAAAGACGCCAACAAGCCGTAACTGGCTCAGATCAATCATTTCAATGCTGTCTTCTGAAGTATGGATACACTCAAGCCCGGGTCCTTCGCGAACCAAGGATACATTGGGTATTCCTACAGAGGCAAATGGCAGATGATCAGAAGTATCAACCTCTTCTTTAACGTGGCAAGGAATCTCCAATTCCTGGCTCAATGCCTTCATGGCCATCGTGATCTTGGGAGGACCCAGCACGTAGCAAGAGTTGTACCCTAGAGGCATACCCACCGTGTCCAGATTCACATAGAAAAGATGTCGAGCAAGTTCGTCCTTATCACACTCAGCAAGAGCTCTGTCAGAAACTCCCTCTTCCTTCCTCTTCAATTCATTGATGTAGTAGGTGCTGCCAATTAGGCCAGCTTCTTCTCCTCCCCAAGCCACAAAGCGAAGCGACCGTCTTGACCCCTTCCGAGCAAATAGGCGAGCAAGCTCCAGAAGCACACCAACACCTGAAGCGTTATCAAGAGCACCTACTACATCCGGAGCAGTGTCGTAATGCGCTCCAAGGACCACAAACTGCTCTGGACGGCTATCTCCCTTCACCTCAGCAATGATATTGCTGGTTGTGCTAGGGTTATGTTCGGTGTGCAAATGGAGGCGAGCTCTCTTCGCCCCTTTTTGCAGGAGATTCAAGCCATCTTCGCAAGTAATCCAAAAGGAGGGGGCAGTGTGGCCAATACTAAGGCTGTTGTGGCGGAAGTAGTGCTTGGGTCTTGATCCACGGTTCGGCCAAATTGCAAGAACCGCCCTGGGATTGTATCTAAATAGGGATTCCCACTTAAACGAAGATCGAATGGGACAGAACCAGAGTACGATTTTATCCTCAATGTGAGCACCAATCTGAGGTTGTTGAGAGCCCTCAACAAATACCAACTCCCCGGAAAGCCCGCCCCCAGGTGTGTCCGGGCTAGATAAGATTGGATAGCTTGGAATCTCGCCAAGAAGGGGTTCTGTGATCTCAACCTTGTAATAATCAAGAGATACCGACTCTACATCAAACTCCTGCTTCTTAATGTCATACCCCTGGTCCTTGAAAACGGCACAAATATAGTCCCTGGCCCTCTTGTCTCCTACTGATCCCATCGCCCGGGACCCAATATCACATGAGAGAAAACGAATATGATCGTAGACACTCAACTGATGCTTGAGCATACTCGCCTCCTTGAGTATGGCAATTCAGCATCTACTAGAGCCACACAGACGTCAAAACGTACTTCCAAGAACATCATGCTTTTTCGCAGTCTCCCCCACCTCATCTTGTGCGGGAACGTGCGACTGTCGTTCAACCTCTGCCTCATCTCGAAGGGAAGCTAGCCTACACGCCAGCAATTCCACTTAGTGAAATCTCGTTCTAATCCTACCTTAAACATGACTCGCTGTCAAGAGGTCTATTCTAGACTGGAAAAGGAGCAAAGACCAGTTTAACTCGGCATATTCCTCGCCTCAAGGCCTCTCGGCTCGGCGCCATACCCTGAGACAACGTGTATCGCGCCGTGACTCCCTGTACATCGAGCATGCCCGCCAATCAGCAGGAAAGCAGTCTCTCTGCTTGCCAATGACTACATTCAGGAAGATGTACTCAAGCTGATATCATGCCCTACGAAGTTTCGGTACTAACGCTACCAGAAGAAAGAAGATTGCTATCATGACAATTCCATTGATGCTAACAGCAAGCTGAACACCAACAAGCGCGGCTACTACCCCTATTAGTATTCTGCCCACCGGCCCAAAGCCTATACTCATCATCCATACCCCCATCACTCGACCTCGTTGATCATCGGGAACATTGAGCTGCAGTATAGTATGCTCCATTGCATCTATCGCTGCTGTCGAAGCGCCAAGCATAGCCATGAAGAACAACGAGAGTAGATGCCAAGAAGTCTGAGAGAACAACACCAGGAAGACTCCGAGAGATAGAACAGTACACAGGATTAGCCACCCTTTGTGCCTATAATCTCCCAAAGAAGCAAGAACCAAGCCGCCCAGCAGTCCGCCTAGCGATTCCGCTGCGTAGAACATCCCCAGTCCAACAGCGCCAATGGCTAAGATATCGCGAGCAAAAATGGGTAACACCACAGGGTAAGAAAAGCCAAAGACCTCACAGATGCTGGCAGTCAATACCAAGGCAAGGACAATCTTATTCTTGGTAATAAGCCTTAGAGTTGTAACATAACTATCCCTTATTGTCTGTCGCCGTGGAGGTGGTTCCATTACTCGTCTATGAATTCGAAGAACTACTAGGCTGGCAGATACATAACTCAACCCCATGATATAGAAACACCATTCTACACCAAGAAGCTCGATCACTACCCCAGCAAGAGCGCCACCAAAGAGGCCGATGATACGTGTTCCTACAGTACTGACGGAAATGGCATTCATGGCATTTCCTGGGCCCACTATGTCTACAGTAAAGGCTTGACGCGCAGGTAGGCCAACAGTCGAGGCTGAACCTATCATAAAGGAGATAAGGAGGATGTGCCATAATTGCAGGGCATTCTCTGAGCTGAGGAGGCCTAACAAGAAGGCCCCAACCGCACTTATGATAAACGCCCAGATTATTAGTTGCCGCCTATCAAATCTGTCAATAACAACACCGGCAAGAACGCCAAAAAGCAAGCCGGGTAAGGCACTAATGGCCCAAACTAGCCCCAAGGAGACCGAAGAGTTAGTAATCTCTAGCACTAACCATCCCAAGCCCACCAACATCATGTAGCGCCCGAGGAACGAAAGCGCTGATGCTATGAAAAGAAACGAAAAACCAGGGTATCGAAAGGCGCTAGCTGCCTGCAGTCTTAGCAACTTGCCAATCATAGTATCACTAACACCAGAGCCGCCCAAGACACATTGAACAATCCCAACAACTGTTCATACACAAGAATATCCCTTATCAAGCGGTAGATGCGACAGATTACGGTTTCGAAATACTTCCCTTGGCTTTCTCGAATCCGATGACTCCGAATCAACTCCATCCTTCACTATGATCATTCTATTGCAGAAGGAAAGCGCGGGACACCTAGAGTGCATCCTTGCGAAGCACCACATGTCCTCAAACCCCATTTCTGAATTCAATTCACCTTGAATGTAAAGATCATCTCCACAATTAGCACTGTTTTTTGGAACATGAACGGTGAACTGTCATTAGCAACTTCCGTGATTTAGGAACATGTTTACTGCTTCAGGAAAGAAATAGTTCCCGGAAGTTAGCCAACTCCTCTGGCTTCCTTGTCTCCACCAAATTTCCACCCTTCAACACCATCTTTAGCTTCCTGATGTTGGAGATGTCCTCCAGTGGATCGGCGGCAACAACGATCAAATCGGCCAACTTCCCCACCTCAACTGTCCCCAACTCCTCCAGCATCCCACACAGATCTGCGGATGTCCTGGTCGCAGAGACTAATGCATCCATTCTTGTCATCCCTGCTCTCACCAGCTGCTCGATTTCTATCAGGGTGGTCTCTCCAACAGGGTTGGAATCGCTTCCGCAACAAATCTTGACCCCTGCTTTTAGCGCTTTCTGGAAGGCTTCAAGATGGATTTGAGCCGATCCCCGCAACTTCTCAATCATAAACTCGGGCATCCCGATTCCCAACAAGAAGTCTTTGTCCTGCGTAGGTCGAAGCGTTGGCACATAGAAGACATCTCGATCCACCATCATGGCAACGGACTCGGCGTCCAGCAGTCCGTGCTCGATGCAGTCCACACCTCCTCGTATGGCTGCCTTTACGCCCTCTGTTCCCCAGGCGTGCACGGCCACCCTCTTTCCCTTCAGGTGCGCGATGACGGTGGCCGCTTCGATCTCATCCTGGAGGAGTTGAGACTCCTGCATCCCCTCGCCCGCGGTCATGACGCCTCCGGTGACCATCAGCTTGATCTGGTCTGCCCCGTGCTTCAGCTGCTCGCGCACAGCCTTGCGCATCTCGTACGGGCCGTCCACTTCAACAGCGCCCAGTGTGCCGTGACCGTGTCCACCAGTAGCAGAGATCGCCCTACCACAAACGAAGAGACGCGGCCCCACAAAAACCCCACTGTCGAAGGCTCTCTTCCATGCGACATCGGCGAAGTGGTCTTCACCCAGAACACGGATCCCGGTGACGCCGACTCGGATAGCATCCATAGCATTTCGGCCAGCCCGGATCGCATAATCAATCGCCGACTCGGTTTCCAGCAGGTGCTTGGGATCTGGGATGAGGTCGCCCAGATGAGCGTGGACGTTCCATAGGCCGGGAAGGACGTAGCCTCCTTCCAGATCGAAGACGCGCTTCTCATCATCCTTGCCCTGCTCATAAATCCCTGGTTTCAATTGTGTTATCCCATTACCCTCAATGATCACATTCATGTTCTCCGTGGGAGGCTTGCCTGTGCAATCAATGATCGTGCAATTCGTCAGAACAGTCTTCATCTCGTCTCCCTGCTGCAATTTGCTTTACCTATCTCATCCTAAATAGTCGTATTGAATTCCGCTTATATGACGCTAGTATCGGTCAGCTTAAGCAACTCAAGAACGGGTCGTATCGCGATCAGCGCTGGATGATGGACACCACTACCCGGAACCCATCGCCGCCATGGCGACTTGTAGGAGGAAGCGCATCACGAAAAGCACATCGTAGTCGTCTGGCATCCACGGTCCACGAGCCACCACGGACGCTTCGGTCCCACTCCGGTCCAGCCTCGAGATTCTCCCGACCATCCTTCGGGTCGTAGGGATATGCAAATTCGGGCCCTAGCCACTTTTCTCCACGAAGGCTTCGAGTCCACCACCGAGGTACATACGATCGTATCCAGCCTTCTTTTCTTTCAAACGGATCTTTTCCGAATAGCGTGCGGGTGTACTCCCACACGTTTCCGGCCAAGTCGTGTACCCCCTCGGGCGTCGCCCCACGGGGGAAGCAGCCCACGGGGCTGGTTGTGCCAAGGGCAGGTTCGGCGAAGCAGGCTCCGTAGTTCGCGCGCTCCAGATCCGGTTTCTCCCGCCCCCAGGGATACCGGCGTCCCTCAGCTCCTCGTGCGGCCTTTTCCCACTCCGCTTCGGATGGTAACGTCACGATTAGCGTTCCATCCTGTAGTCCTGTCCAGAAGTGTCTTTCTCTTTCCTCTAGGCTGTCCTTCTTCGGTTCATTAGTTGCTAAGTGAAGCAACTTCCTTGAAAGCCAATTGGAGTATTCCAGGGCCTCATCCCAGCTGACCCAATCCACGGGATGATTGTCCGACCCTTGCAAGCACTCGGGGTTTCCCGGGCTAAAGCCGGTATCCTTTACGAAGACCTTGAATTGTGCCTTCGTCACCGGGTAGCGGGCAATATAGAAAGTTGGCAGGGTTACTTCGTGCTGCTCTTCGAATTCACCCATGATAAATGACCCCTCCGGGATTTCTACGAACCCCAGCAGAGGTTCATTGGGTAGATACCAAGCTTTCTTCCGGAAACGTGGATCACCCAATGCGGCAAGCACATTGCCACCTTCAACACGTTCGCGGCGGTTCAACGCTCCCTGCTGCAACAACGCAACGAGCCACCCCTGAATCCTTTTCAATAACTCCTGGCCCTCTTCGAGCTCCTTCACACTCTCAAGGCCTAGTTGGAGCACAGAATTCCCAGCCGATATCGCTACGCCCCAATCGTCTTCGGATGCGACGATACCAGACACATAATCGTCGGGCAACATGATCTGAACCACTTCTAGTGACCATTTCATATGCCACTTCTCCATATGATTACCTCCCTACCATGGATGCTCTTTGCCTTCCCAAGTTAGAAACTTACCCGACTGTTCCATCGTCAGTTTTCGGATAACGTTGAGCAGGCCCACCACCGACTGGGAGGGTGTCAGATCGGCGGTCTCTCCACCCATGTCGGTCTGAACCCAACCAGGATTTACTACAACAACGATGATTCCTTCTTTCTGTAGATCCAACGCAAGCGTCCTAGTAAGCATGTTGAGAGCAGCCTTGCTACTGCAATAGCTGTAATCTCCTCCACCTTCCTTCTCTTTCCACCACAGGGACCCCATTTTAGAGGAGATGTTGACGATCTTTGGGTTCCTCCCTTTCCTTAGTAGATTCAGGCAGTGCTGGGTAACAATCAATGGTGCGACGGAGTTGAGGCGAAAGGCGTATAGCAACGTTTCCGCAGTGACGGTACACGGTGTTGTCTCACCACGAGGGTAAACCCCCGCGGAGTTAATAAGAAGATCCAGGCTGTCCACCTGTGACTGTATGTTCCCTACGGCTGCGGCGATAGCAGACTCGTCAGTCACATCGAGGCGAAGAACACTCAGTTCCCCAGGGTGCTCAACCGTCAGCTTCTGCAATTCTTCAGCTCTCTCTGGATGACGACACCCTGCAAAAACGTGAGCTTCGCCCGACAACAGCTGCCGAACGAATTCAAGACCAAGGCCTCTGTTCGCCCCTGTAACCAGCATATTCTGCATGAGGATCCTCCTCTGTGCTAGATTTCCTAATCTTCCTGGACGAGCGGGCGAATTAGAATCTCCGGAACGAGGACGTAGTCGTTTAGCTTCAACACGCTGACGAGTGCCTGAGCGAAATCCTCCGGCTCTATCACGGTCTCTCGAGGGAAATCAGGGTTATTATCCCACCGCTGATCTGTATTCATCGTTCCCGGTATAAAGGTCGTCACCCTAACGCCGTGCTTGGATGCCTCATGGCGCAACCCTTCTCCCAGCGCGATCATCGCCGCTTTGGAGGCGCCGTAAACTACTGCGGTCTCACAGCCACCGCGAGCGATGTCGCTCGAGACGTTGATGATGGTTCCACTCCTCTTCTTAAGCATAGTCGGCAGTAAGGCCTTGATCAGGAGGAATGAGCCGCGAGCGTTCACGTTCATCGCCAAGTTCCAGTCGTCAAGGGTCGTATCCTTCATCAGTCTCAGAGGAGGACACCACCCCGCGTTGTTGATGATCACGTCTACAGTTCCTAGAATCCGGAGCGTTTCATCGGCCAGATGCTGAACTTGCCCGGGGTCACTGAGATCTGTTGGAATGGCGACGGCCTTTGCTCCAAGAGTGTTGACCTCTTCTGCAACTGTTCTCAATTGCTCCTTGGTACGCGCAGCCAGTACCAAGGAAGCACCTTCCTGCGCCAATGCAAGCGCTATAGCACGTCCCACACCCCTGCCTGCTCCGGTAAGTACGACAATCTTGTCTTTGAGTTGCACAATTATCCCTCCTTTTTCCGTTGCAATCTAAAACACCAATTCACTGATAAGACTAGACTTCTTTGAACCCCATTTCCGAATTAAGCCTGCCGTTCCCGCTCATCACCTTGCCGTCAAGATACACAGTTGGCGCTGCCAACATGACGTCCATGTGGTGAAGGGACAGGCCCACTGTGCCGCCAAAATCGGAGTTCTGGTGGCCGAACCCAAAGTCGATGGCAGCCAGCACGCGTTCGTCTTCTGTCATATTCCCTGAGATACTCGCTTGTGGATTCAGGCCGATGGTAAAATGGCACAGCCTGTAGACTGTGTCATCTCTGCGTGTTGTTAGCCAACTTCGCATGACTTCGGCTTCTCTCTGTCCCTCGATCTTGGTGATGACGCCGTCTTTCAGAGTCAAGGAGTAGTCAGTATGGACGATACCCTGCACACTGTCGCTGGCATCAACAACGATTCTGCCGTTGATCGTCTCTTCGACAGGAGCGATGGAGACCTGGGCCCCGGGGAAGAAGTCGATCTCCCCGTCTTCAGTGAGGGCGCCGTCCCCGATGAGGCTCTGACGCGGCGCCAACTCAAAACTCACATCCGTTCCCTTTGGCGATGTGACTTGGCAGTGTTTGGTCTGATCCCAGAGTTGGGCCACTATCTCAGCATTGTGAATCATCCCTTCGTAGTCGATGTCGAGAAGTGCACGAAGCACGTAGTCCTCAATGCCCCTAACGTTGGTGACAAGGAACCTCGCACCCCGATCGCGAGCTTCAAGGGTTGCGGGATCCGTATCGATCTCGTCGCACAGATCCAATACCAGCTTGCTTGCGCGGATCGCGTCGGAGAGAATCGGTCCCAGCTTTTCTGCCGTGCCCCGCTGTCGGGGTGGTTTGACGATCAGTTGTGCATCCGCTCCTGTTCGAAGTGCCGCGGCGAAACAGGCCTCGGCTAGAGAGATGTCGTTCACCGTGCTCGTGAGGATGAGGACAGGATCTCCCGGCTGGGGACGCACCAGTTGGTTGATAGTTCGCTCAGCAAATACTTCCCAGAACAGCATGTTGCGCATCTTCACTCCTTTCGTCTGTCTTGATCCATATGTGTTTCTCGATGGAGAAACGCGACCTAGCCACTCCTCCCCTGCAATCGAGGGTCCAACAAGTCACGCAGGAAGTCACCGACAAGATTCAGTCCTACTACCATCCAGCACAGGGCAAGCCCCGGAAATGTAGGCCACCACCACTGCGTGAGGATGTACCCGTGTCCCTCACTGACCATTGCTCCCCACTCGGGGGTTGGGGGTTGAACCCCCAACCCGATGAAGCTCAATCCCGCTACGGTTAGCACCACGGCCCCAGCATCCAACGTCACCTCCACAGTGGTGGGACCAATGCAGTTGGGTAGGATGTGACGTACCAGTATACGCCCGCGGCTTGCGCCAATCGCACGAGCACCATCAACATACAGATTGTTCTTGGTGGTCATGACCTGTCCACGGATCATTCGGGCATACCCGGTCCACCACGTGACAGCTACGGCGAGCATGGCCGATTCGATCCCCGGGCCAAGTCCGGCGTTTACGGCCATCGCCAGAATCAGTGGCGGAAAAGCCAAGAAAATGTCGGTGAATCGCATCAACGCCTCGTCGATGAGTCCCCCACAAAGAGCCGCGGTCATGCCAATCGCTGCTCCGACGCTCGCCGCAATTGCGACGACGACGACGGCCACACGAAGAGAAATACGCGCCCCGTACACTACCCGGCTGAAGACATCGCGGCCCGCAGCATCCGTACCAAACAGGTGCCTTATGCTGGGGGGTTGAAGCCGTTCTTGGATGTTGAGCTTCGAAGGGTCATATGGAGCGATCAGCGGTGCGAAGATTGCCACCAGTATCAGACACAAGATGAGAAACAGCCCAACCGCACCGAGTCGGTTGAAGCGAAGCGTAATACGTATACGCCGCAGCAAGTCGCCCATCCGCCCTCGTGACTGGGTGGCCTCCGGAGGAGAATGGCGAACAACGTCAGTCGTCTTGGAGTTGTCCCTCTTCACGTTACGACTCCCATTGTAGGACTCATCTAATAGAGGATTCGCGGATCGATGTATGCATACAGAATATCGACCAACAGATTCAATATGACAAAGACAAAGCACATGACCAGTGCAACACCCATGATCACTGGGAAGTCGAGTTTATAGATCGCGTTGAATGCCAGAAACCCGAGGCCTCCCCAAGAGAAAACGGTCTCTACGAGCAGAGTGTTACCCAGAATCCAACCCACCTGCATCCCGACCATCGTGAGGGGAACCAGCACTGCGTTTCTCAAGGCGTGCTTTCCCACGACCAAGCGTTCCGGGAGGCCTTTGGAGCGTGCGGTTCTGATGTAGTCTTGTCCCAGTACTTCCAGCATACTGCTTCGCATCAACCGCGACGTGACGGCGATCTCCGGAAGGGCCATCACAGTGGCGGGCAAGATCAAGTGCACAAGCGCGTCTTTGAACAGCAACCAGTCGCCTGCCAACAATGCATCGATGATGAAGGAACCGGTAAAGTGCGCAGGCGGGAGCAAGCTCGTCGACAGACGCCCCCCAAACGGCAACACGTGCAGCTTGCCGTAGAAGATGAACTGCGCCAACAGGGCGACCCAAAACAAGGGTAACCCCATACCCAAAGCGGCAAATAGCCGGCTGACCGAGTCTGCGAGATGGCCGGGCTTCACAGCGGAGAGCACGCCAAATGGAACCGCAATCAGCACGTTGATCAGCATCGCCGCAACCATTAGTTCTAGGCTCGCGGGCAGGTAGCTCTTCAGCTCCTCAATCACCGGTTTCTTCGTTCGGGTTGACTTGCCCAAATCGCCGCGAAACAGGTTCTTCATGTAGGTGAGGTATTGGACATACGCGGGCCGATCAAGTCCCAACTTTTGGCGAAGGTTCTCCACCTGCTTCGGAGTAGCCCCCGGCCCCGCCGCGACCCTCGCCGGGTCCGCCGGGATAGAGTAGGTGATAAGGAAGAGCAGCCCCGTGACCCCAACAATCACGAAGACGAGGAATATGCACCGTCGAAGGACGTATCGAAGGATCATGATAAGGCGCTTCCTCTTTGCGCTCCACGTACTATCCTCCTGCAGGGGAGCTTTCGCCCCCCCTGCAGGAGGCCCAATCTAAAACCTTGTCGGAAACCGAATCCTACTCCTTGCCCTCCAGCCGCATGTTGTACACATCGAGCGTCTGCTGATGCGCCGGATTATAGGAGTAGCCCTTCACGTACGGTCGAGCCACGAGAACATACGGCACCTCGGCGATCCACGCCGCAGGGGCAGCCTCCACGATCAATTCCTGAGCCTCCTTCACAATCCCTGCAAGTGTAGCCGGGTCTGCTTCCGCCATCGCAGCGTGCAACAGTCGATCGACTCCCGGGTCGCTCCAGTAGCTAGAATTGTTGTCGTAAATCCCTTTGACAGCGCCGGAGTAGAACTCATACAGCAGCTGCGCGGAGTTGATGCCGGATGGCCAGATGTAGTTGAGATAGACGTCGGGTTCGCTGGTCGCATCGAGTTGCATGCTGGCTTGTGCCATCCAATCTGCGGCCATGGGCTCAATTCCGACTCCGAGTTCGCCCCACGTCTCTTGGAGCATCTCCAGAGTTCGCACCTTGTCTTCTTGACCGGACTCATACGAAAGCTTGAGAGTGAATCCGCCGCCCGGATAGCCCGCGTCAGCTAAGAGTTGCTTGGCGGCATCCAGATCAAACGTGGGCAGCGGCAGCCCGTCGTTGTGATAGGTGAAGGTGCTCGGAACCGGGCCCTGAGCAAGCTTGCCGTATCCGAGATAGGCAACATCAAGAACGTAGTCATAATCGATGGCCATCGCCAGCGCCTGGCGCACGCGGACATCGTCCAGCGGCTTGTGGATGACGCGGAACGACGTCATCAAGATGATCGGAGTCGCCGAAGAATGCACAACGGTGTCTGGATCGGTCTCAAAGTAAGGCAGATCAGCCATCGACGGTTGCATTGCGATGTCAACCTCGCCGTTCTCGAACATCAGACGCTGGGTCGCGGATTCGGCGATCCACAGCCAAATGACCTTCTCGATGTTTCTGCCTTCCCAGCCTTTCCAGTATGCATCGAACTTCGTAAACACCGTCCGTTGTTCAAGCAGGTTGAGGATCACCTCATATGGACCGCTACCGAGGTCATTGTCCCGCAGATACGCCTGAGCCCAGTCACCGTCAACTTCGTTCGCCTTGGCACCATCCTCGTTAACGATGTAGAGGGCCGGAAGTGCCTCGATAAGCGACGAGTCGGCCCTTCCCAATTCGAACCTGATCGTGTAGTCATTGATTTCTTCGATGTGAGTGATATTCTCGAGGAAACGCGAGACGCCCTCACCAATAGCCACCGTGCGCTCCACGGTGTATTTGACGTCCGAAGCGGTCAGATCGCTCCCGTCGTGGAACGTGATGCCCTCTTCCAGCCAGAACGTGTACGTCAGTCCATCCTCAGAGATCTCCCACCGCTTGGCGACGCAAGGAACTATGGCCTTGGCGGTTGGGTCGTACTGAACCAATGGATCGTAAGCCAGCCTACTCATTCGATTGACATCAGACCAATTGTAGATGGCGTCAAAGCTGAAAGTGTATTCAGCCTGGGCGATGACAAGGGTATTAGAAAGCTCACCTGCCCCAGCGGCTGCAGCAAAAACGGCCAACACTAACCCTCCAATGACTAGTAAATTGAAGAATCTGCATTTCATGTGTGTTCCTCCTTTTGGTTACGTAAACAAACCTTCTTACCTTGTGCCTTCAGAGGCTAAAATGAAGCTTCTCTCTACTTTCCTGTAATTCTCACCTCCTTACAGATGGGGATTGACCAAATCGGCAGTCCTCACGACAAGAGGAGTCGCCAGAAATTGGCTGATCCTTCTGGTTACTCTATCTCTATCAACTTACCATCCCTCAAAACCAGCTTCAACTTTCTAAGGCTGCCAATAGCCTCCAGCGGGTTTTTCCTCACAACGATCAGGTCTGCAAGCTTTCCCGCTTCAACTGTCCCCAATTGATCAGACACGCCACACAGTTCGGCCGACGTTCGTGTCGCAGCAATCAAGGCTTGCATCTCGTTCATCCCCGCTCTAACCATGTGTTCTATCTCCAGCAGCGCATAGTCACCAATCGGGCTTACATCCGCCCCACATGTAATCCTCACTCCTGCGTCCAAGGCTTTCCGAAATGATTCCAGATGCATGGAAGCAAGATCCGAGGGTATTCGGCGTTCCTGTGCAATCAGAATCCTTCCCTTAAGTGTTCGATACATCCTAGTGAAATCTTCCTTACATGCCGAATGTTGAGTCGCGAATTCCTCACACGCCTCCGGGTTAATGCATCCACTACTGCCGATCAATCCCAATTCCTTTAGATATTCAGCGTCTTGTATGATGACAAGTGTTGGATCGTAGAAGACGTTGTTGTCCTTCATCAATTGCACGGCTTCATCATCCATCAAACAGCCATGTTCGATACAATCCACACCAGCCTTAATCGCGGTCTTCAGTCCCAAGCCCGTCGCATGGGCACAGACGGACTTCCCTTTCTGGTGAGCAACCTGGGTAGCTGACTCAATCTCATCAGCGAGCAGGTCGGATGTCCCATCGGAAACAGCGATCTTGATCTGATCTACCCCGTGCTTCAGCTGTTCACGCACGGCTTTACGCATCTCGTATGGGCCATCAATCTCTACAGCATTGTCCCACTCCCAGCCATGCCCTCCTGTACAAACGATAACCTGCCCACAAACGAACATTCGTGGGCCAATGAAAATGCCATCCTGGAAAGCCTGTTTCCAAGCTACATCAATGAAATCACGCTCGCCCGCAACCCGAACAGCTGTTACACCCACCTTAAGCGCATCAATCAGGTTGCGCCCGGCTCTAATCGCACACTCAATTGGCGACTCGCTCATTAGTCGATTGGCGAAATCGGGAAAGAGATCAAATGGATGTGCGTGGACATTCCACAAGCCGGGAAGGACGTAGCTACCATCCAGGTCGATCACGCGGACCTCCCCTTCTTTCCTGATGACCTGTTGGTGGACTGAATGGCTGACCTCAGCAATCCTGTTCCCATCAATGACAATGGTCATGTCCTTCTTGGCCAATTCGCCTGTGCAGGCAATAACAGTGCAGTTAGTCAATACTGTTTTCATCATGATCCCTATTTCTTCCTCATTCCACTGATGCCATCTTTGTTTGCGGCTCAGGTTCTCAAACCCTCCAGTACATCTCGAGTTATGCGAACCCATTGTTTGATCATCCGGACGTCCTGATCGGGGGTATGGGTACGATGCAAGGGCCCCGCCTCGATAGAGAACGCAGTTGCCCCTGATTCCTTTGCCTCACGCACAATCCGCTGTATTCTATTTTCGATATCCTTGGGTGCAGCCCGAAACACGTCATCAGCAGCTGGCCAAGAGCCAGGACCGTAATGCCCATGCTTTTGGACGCATATCTCCAGTGCGACTTCCTTGGGCCCAAATACTTCAGCCGCTTTTTTCATATCGGTCCACGGACCCACGTGGAATAGCTCAAGCGGCAAATCACCTAGGTAGTCAAGTAGTTTGGTGACACCTCCGCAACAATGCCAGTAGTATATGCCACCATGCAGATCAGCAATTTGCAGCTCGTACGGCTGCACAAACTCCAGGTACTGTTCCGGTGAGATTGAGGTACTTCCCACGCTGTCGCCATACATTCCTGCTGTTACGTAGTGCTCTTCCCCCAAGAAGTTGGCTCGCTCGCCACTCCACTTCTTCCTTGCACGAGTTGCATAATTCATCAATCGATGGGCTCCTTCTGGGTCTGACGCAAGCGCATCTAGAAACTCCTGTTCACCATACAGCCATGTTGCCAAGCCAAAGGGATTTCGCAGCCATTCGCTAAATGTGACGCGGAAATCTCGACCCCGTAACTGCTCACACACATGATCGTAGAGCTGTAAGGCATAGGTCATTCCCTTCCCGCTTTTGAAGCTGGGCATGGGAAGTTTCCTCACGGCTGACAAGTTTTTCAGATATGGCGCCTTGGGAAGTATCGCATCGTGATCATCCAAGTACACAATGTCGATATCACACAGCGCGCCTTCGAAGTATGCAGTGTGATAGATAGGAATTTCGCGGAGAATAGGAACATCGTCTTGGATCTCAGTGAAATGGAAGATCTCGTGTTCTAGGTACTTCGCGAGATAAATCTCTGGCTCTTGAAAGTACTCTCTAACGCTATACCCAAAGATGGAAGAACGAAGAGATGGTTCCATATTGACTACTATGGGAATCTGCCCACTAGACGCGGCAAATGGAACGGGAACACCACGCCATTTATTGTCCAGGGCACGAGCTGGTTGAGGCTCCCACTTCTTCAGGTTCTCTTGGTTACGTGGGTGCCGATACAGTTCTTCTACCTTGTCCAACAATTGCTGAATAACAGACGAACGCGTCACCTCAGATTACCTCCTTACCCATACCATCGTACACCCTGACAGCAACGGTTCTCTTGAGATCTCGGTCGACTACATAGTCCAAACAGATGTATTCAGCTAACCAGAGCATTGGAATCCCTCGGGACCCATCACGTTCTCGAACTGTAACGGTTCGATCCCTGTATCGTAAATTTCAACCCCAAGAGGACTAACCGTATCCTTCTCTGCCTCACTCCAGTGGTAGGTTCCCGTTCCACTGGGACAGATGGAGACAGCGATCAACACATCCATCTCCGCATACAGTTCGACGTAATCACCTTTCTTCGCATCGCTACAGAGCACTGGGTGCGTGCCATCGTTTTCCCAGTGGGTCTTCGTGAAGAAATTGATGTTGTCGTGCAAGTTCCGCCAATTCAGCCCAAAGGGCTCGATCGCTCGCTGAAGGTTACACCAACAGTTGTATTTCGTGACAAAGGGGTGTTTCTTGTCTCCAAGAGCCCAGTACCAAAACGAGGGATTGCAGTGAGAGCCAAAGCAGTAGTGATGGTGGTCTCCAGGATGTGTCTTTACGGTCTCTACTGTGTCCTCGATAATGGTCATCATGGGGCGGAACATCGGCAGGTTGCTCCATAAACGGCTGTAAGTGGTCAGGAAAGGGGTCTCCCGGGTTAGAGTGTACTGATCCCAAAAGCGCTCCTCGGGGTCATTCGCATTCCAAAAACAAGCATCCACCAGTTGTGCTCTCTCCGTGCATACTACGCGAGTTGATTGACCTTTCTTGACAATCCAAGCTTTTCCTCGCTGTTCAAGATCGATAATGAACTCGTCTACTTTCTTGAAGGATGGTCTAGTCTCTCGCAGCTTCTGGTAAAACTCCTTTGGTAACGGCGGCATGGGATGTTTCCAAGGCACCATATTCACAAACCTCCTTCCTGATCCTTTGTTGCGGTACCATAGGCGTGATTCGATGGCCCGCAGACCTCTATATGGTATGAACTAATCGAACATAGCGACGAACTTCTCATAGAATGGCTTGAGCCCCTCCTTGGGCCCGGGCTCGTGAATCTCATACTCGAGTGAGTAGTCGCCTTTGTACCCCGCGGCTTCCAACTGCTCTACAATCCACGGAAAATCGATGTCTCCTTCCCCCATCATCACAAACTCGTTCTTCTCACCTATCTTCTTACAGTCTTTGAAGTGGCAGTGGACGACGTAGTCCTTAAGCACGTTCAAAGCCTGGCGATAGTCGATGTTGCAGACCACCACTAAGTTTCCCGGCTCATATAGCACGCCAAGATAGGCTGAGCCAACCTTTTCAATTAGCTCGCGGAGCAACTTCGGATCACCGGAAATCGTGTCAACGTCTTCATGTTCAATGCCCATGTAAATATTCTTCTCTTCTGCATACTCGGCCACTTGCTTGAACCAGGGAACGATCCTATCAATAGTGTCCGGGCGATCGTTGCCCGGAACGACTCGAATAGACCGTGCTCCGAAATAGACCGCTAGATCAATAGTTCGGCGCAACTGCTCGAGTTCCTTTTTCTGTTCAGCAAGGGTATCGCTTGAGAATCCACAACTGGTGAACTGCTCGGGCGTGTTCACCTTCCAGCCATGCCATGACCAGGCGACGCTTCGTCCACTCGTTCCACCTCCAGGGTAGGTAGACAGGTTTGCAATCTGTAGGCCATTGGCTTTGGCAGCGGCCTTGAGAGCTGCGGGGTCACATTCTTCGGGGAAAAGGGACAAGTGTGGTACTCTTTCCAACACATCGACCTTCCTGTACCCTGCAGCGCGAATAATCTCAAACGCCTTCTTGGGAGGATAGTCGATCAAGGCAATGCTACAGGTGGAAATTCTTGATGCATCCATAAGTTTTCTCCTTACGAATCTGCCGGGGCCAACGGAAAGAGCTCGGGGTCCATTGGGTCCACTCCCAACAGCTTTTCAGGGTTATCCTTGATCATGGTTCGGATCTCGTCTCCAGATAGACCAAGATCCAACATGCACGCGACAAACTCGCGTAGTCCCTCAACCGGACTTGACAGAGCATATCGGCCGAAATCTGTGGACATGATACAGTGCTCCGGGCCAATTCCCTCAATCTGCTCAGCTACCTCTCGAATGCCACTTCCAGGGGTCCCTGTCATTCCTTCATCAATTGAAGCATACTCCTGTTCGACATAGTAGTGTGTAAGGGGAATCATCTGTGGTGCGGTATAAGCAGCAATCGAGAACTCAATAAACGCTCCTTTGCTGGCTACGTGGCTGAGCTGTTCCAACGTTGAGATCTTTGCGACGGCACTGGAAACAACAATCCTTTCATATCCGTACTCCTGGCCTAGTTCGACCAACCTGATAGCCTCCTCCGCAGATACATGCCCTGTATCCAAATAGATGCCAGGGTTTTCTGCAAGCAATCGAAGGATCTCATCCAATTCCGGTCCGGGATCTTCTTCAACGGGTATGCAAATGCAGCGATCCAATTCTTCTGTCTTGAACTTGGGGTAGAGGTTACTCAAGGGAACGAACTGGCCGTCCACATTGCGCCCCTCTTTAGCTGCTTGGTAATAGGTCGAGTGAGCGCCAAAATCAAGGTACTTGGCGCCATCCCCATAGTGGATCGCGGTCTTGAAGGCACGTGGGTTCATCCCTCCGTACACTGTATTCATAATCAAGCCGCCATAAACCCTGAAATTAGGGACATGGCGATTAACCAACCATGCAATACCATTGCTCATCTCAAAAACGTCCTTAAGCACTATTGCTCGCATGCCAGCGTCCCGAGCTTCGATTGCGGCCTCTATCGGATCCAGCCTGCGTGGACTGCTCTTCAGGTGCGGTCCTGGATGCACGTGGATATCGATTGCCCCCTTAAGTAGTTCCTGTGTTAGTTCTAATGAACGGCCGTCCTGTAGTACTGCCATACTATCCCTCCTGGTTCTGTGCGCTTTGTTGTTGCTGTCTATTGAGATCGGGATTAACTAGCTTATTGTACTTGTCAGCATCGATATTGCGGCCTGTTATGACTAGCACTACTCTCTTGTTCTCCACGTCGATCTTGCCGCTCAAGATTGCTGCCAACCCTGCTGCTGCTGCCCCTTCAACCATCAATTGCTCGTCATGTTGAAATACTTGCATTGCATGGATAATTTCCTCTTCTTCTACAAGTTTCACATCGGCAACAAGGTCCTTCGATATCTCCCAGGTCAACGGGGTTAGAGTACCCACCAATCCGTCAGCAACCGAAGGTGTGAGTTGGATCTTTTCGTGGCAGTGACCATCCCGGAAAGATAGATAAGCTCCGGGTGCACCAGTAGGCTCCACTCCCACAATTCTTACGTCGGAAGTAGCGGTCATGACGGCCGTTGCAATACCAGACACCAATCCTCCACCGCCAATTGGCACAAGGATCGTTTGTACATCAGGCAGATCCTCAATGATCTCCAAGCCTATCGTCCCTTGACCGGCGATGACCAGCGGGTGACTGTGAGAGTGAACGTAAATGGCGCCACTATCTTCCGCATATCGCTGCGCTTCCTCTAGGGTTTCCAGAAACGTCTCGCCATGCAGGATCGCTTCAGCTCCCAGGGCTTCTAGCTTACTCACTTTATTGGGATCAGCGTATGTTGGTAGGAAGATCTTCGTAGGCGGCTGGCCAAAGACACTCGCGGCATATGCCAGTGCTGTGCCGTGGTTGCCGCTGGAACAAGTTACCAGGCCACGGTTTCTTTCACTTTCGCTTAAAGCGGAAACCATGTTGATCGCTCCACGGACCTTAAAGCAACCACACAGTTGCCAACATTCCATCTTTAGGTAGATCTGGCAGCTAGTTCTCCGACTGATAGCAGGCGAGAACAGAAGCGGCGTACGCAAGACCAGATTCTTTAGGCGCATCCGAGCGTTCCAGATATCTACAGGTCGAAAAACGCCAGATTGTGAATCAGATAGTACCATTCTACCTCCAAGCAACTAAGTAAATAGTAACGTTCGATTCACAGGGAAAGAGTGGAAGCCGTAGCCTATTCTTGTGATATTCCTCGAATAGACGGCAATTCTCGCACTTTTCATTGTTGGGTTTAGTATAGCCAGAAAACCAGCCATCATACAAATCATGATTCCGCATTATGGAACAACTGATTGAATTCTGTTACTACTGTCTTATCCACTTGCCTTTCCTTCGCCAGCACTAGTGACTGTATGCTTTCAGGCATCCTTATGTGTCACCTTTGCATACAGTGCTCGTTTGCAGTGACGTAAGTCAATGTCAATCAGTCCCTCGCAGACTTTGAGCGTTACCGTGGTCGGATCCAATACAACTACGCCTAGCTGTTGTTCCACACCGTTGGCATAGCCTGTCATCCCGGCACATCCAAGAACAATAACCTCGGCCCCATCTTCTTTCACCGCTCTAGTGGCAACCTCTAGGATTCGTGCCTTGGTACGGCTAGGATTAGCTTCTGTCTCAGTCACTGTCAGGTCCAATGCTCGCACTGAAGCCATGGCACTCTCCGCCTTGAACCGACGCACATCTTGTTCCTTGCTTGGGATCCGTTTGGACAAGGGGGTAAGGATGGTATACTTGTGACCGAGCATCGCGGCAACATGCAATGTTGTTTCTTCAATTCCCATGACAAGGATATCTGATTGCTCGCGAGCTGCTTCCAGCCCTGGATCGGAGAAGCAGGCTAAGATCACCGCGTCGTAGCCTTCGTCATTTGCCTTTCCAACAAGCTCAAGCATCGGCGGCACGGCTTGCGCGATGTCGCTCGCTGACTGGATGGCTGGAGGCGCTCCCATTGTGCGGACAACTGTAAGCTCGGTGTCGGATCGCTTGACGCCCTCAAGCACCTCGCGAATCGACTGAGTCATCTCCTGTGAACTGTTAGGATTGATCACCATAATTCTCATGACGGTTGACTCCTTTTGACAACGCTACACCCGGTATGGAATGCGTGTTGATTGAGGGCGACGTACTTCTGCGGAATCCTACTTAGGATAACGCTTTCCCAGGTCTTCCTCGGAACATCAAGTAGGGTGGAAAATGCGCCTAGCATCACCACGTTGGCTACTTTCAGGTTGCCCAGCCGCTCCGCTTCAGCGCTTGCATCGACGAAATAGACTGTTGCCGCAGCGCTTTGCAGCACCCTCATAACTTCTTCACGCGGTGGGTAGACCTCACTTCCACCGCTAACTGTAATCGGAGGCATTGCCTTTGTGTTGCACAATACAATACTCTTAGGATGTAGAAACTCTACCCCACGCATGGCCTCCAATGGCTCAAGAGCTAACAGATAATCCATGTCCCCTTTTCTCACCACCGGGGAAGCCACCTTCTCTCCCCATCTCACATGACTTAGAACGCTTCCTCCTCGGATAGCTAGTCCAAGGACATCAGATTTCTTCACATCGTAGCCCGCTTCCATTCCAACCTCGGCAAGAATATCACTTGCTAGAAGTGTTCCCTGCCCTCCTACGCCGGCTACTAGAAAGCTGATATTCTTCATCTCTCCCCCTGGCTTTCTCTACCCTTAGATATCTGGATAGCTTCGACAGGGCAAACCTGGCGGCAGATGTCACACCCCACACAAAGTCCAGGATCGATCTCAGCCTTTGGCTCACCCGTCTTCTCATCCACCTTGTCGGCCTTGACAATTGCTGGGCATCCCAACTTAAGGCAGGCGCCACAGGCAATACACTTATTTGGATTCACCATGTAAGAGGTCTTTGGCGTACGGTCAAGCTGCGCACACAATCCTTTGGTAATCAACACAGAAGGACCGTCGTAAGCTAAGCACTCCTTCAAGCCCCTCTCTACCTCGCCAATATCAAAGGCGTTCACTGTGAGTACCTTTTCTACTCCCATCGCACATACAAGTGGTTCAAGTTCAACGTGTGGAGCATCCTTTCCCTGGAGCGTCCAATCCGTACCTGGGTTATCCTGATGTCCTGTCATCGCCGTTGTGCCGTTGTCCATGATGATCACAACACCACGACTCTGGTTGTGTACCATGTTCAGCAACGCAGGCATCCCAGAATGAAAGAAAGTGGAGTCGCCAATCGTTGCCACTGCGTGCTCCGGAACACCAGCAATCGACATACCGTGTAGCACACCAACACTTGCTCCCATGCACCCCATCGTGTGCTGTGCGTTGAACGGCGGCAGACAGCCAAGGTTGTAGCACCCGATATCACCAGCGACCGGCATCTTCATTTTGTTTAGCCAATAATAGGTAGAACGGTGAGGGCAGCCAGCACATAGGACAGGTGTCCGCGCAGGAAGGTCGGTGGGAACGGTCACGCTGTGGGTCATTCCCTTAGCTTCATCGATTAGCCCACTCTCTAGCGCAAGCTGGGTCAGCCTATCTGGAAGCAATTCATCATACGGAGGAAAGATCTCCTTGCCGATTACATCGATCCCCATTGCTCTGATCTGTTCTTCCAGAAATGGATCAAGTTCCTCGATCACGATCAGTTTCTCTACGCCGTTAGCAAAGGATCGGATCAACTCCTCGGGAAGGGGAAAGGTCATTCCAAGCTTGAGAAAGGACGCTTGCGGAAAGACTTCCCGGGCATACGCGTAAGTAGCGCCACTGGTAATGATTCCAAGCGAATGCTCAGCCCATTCTACATGATTGCATGGGGCATCCTCGGCATACCTGGCCAGATTAACTAACCGCTGCTCCACAACCGGGTGTCGCTTCTTGGCCCACATCGCCGTACAAACATACTTCTGTTGATCGCGAACGAAAGGCCCTACTTTCTGAGGCACTGAAGGCCTTTCTCCCTCGAGGACAATGCTTTTGGAGTGAGAGACGCGCATAGTAGTGCGAATAAGAACAGGTGTGTCAAATTCCTCCGACAATCCGATCCCCAAGACTACGAAGTCCTTCGCTTCCTGGCTATCTGCCGGTTCCAACAGTGGGATCTTAGCCAGCTTAGTGTACCATCGGTTGTCTTGCTCGTTCTGAGAACTGAACATACCCGGGTCGTCAGCGGTGATTATCACCAACCCCCGCTCAGTACCGGTGTAAACAGTGTACAGTAGGGCATCTGATAGGACGTTCATCCCTACCTGCTTGGTAGTAACCATGGTTCGGCGCCCGGAATACGCGGCGCCCGCGGCAACATCCATGGCCACCTTCTCGTTTGTTGACCATTCCGCGTATATATCGTCCTTGTATTTCTTGGCGATGGTGGCAAGGATCTCGGAGCTTGGTGTGCCAGGATAGCCAGTGGCAATTTGAACCCCTGCCTCGTATGCGCCCCGAGCAATGGCCTCATTGCCCGATAGTAACACTTTGTTCATTTTTCTTATCCTCTCGACTTCTCGCTTCCTAAGCATTATCACTTTCCATTTCGATCAATGCATCTACCGCTACAACTCCTTGCCCTGCAGGAAGGACAAGCAACGGGTTGATATCGAGTGCATGAATTCGATCCCCCCAGTGGGTGGCCAGCTGTCCGATCTGGACAAGCACATTAACTAGCGCCAATTCGTCTCCCGCCGGCCTTCCGCGAAACCCCTGAAGCAAACGATTTGCCTTGCTTTGG
>DAOVAR010000059.1 GCA_030670905.1 Candidatus Bipolaricaulota bacterium | reverse complement strand
CAATATTACGTTCATGTAGGGTCCTGCTTGTGTAGCGTCGCACTTTATGTGCGACGTTGTCTTTAACGTCGGACACAGGTTCCGACGCTACGAACGGTCTACGTATTCTTGCTCCGTTGTCTTTAACGTCGGACACAGGTTCCGCCGCTACGAACGGTCTACGTATTCTTGTGTAGCGTCGCACTTTATGTGCGACGTTGTCTTTAACTACGAACGATCTACGTATTCTTGTGTTTAACTACAAAACCGAGAGATCTGGGTGTTGTATTTTGTCGTTTAACGTTACATCCTCTGAGATGAGGTGATATTTCGTGACTGGGAAAACAGGTCAATACAAAACCTACGCTAAACGTCGCTCGTTGCGCCTTCCCGCCTTTGATTACCACTCGCCTCACACCTACCATATTACTTGGGGTACTTTCCGACGGAAACCACTTCTGGCCCACTCCGATCTCACAAGTGCACTTATCAATATGCTGCCCCTGGCTCCCGAGGGTTTGGATATTGTCCTCTACGCCTATTGCTTCATGCCGGACCATGTTCACCTTCTCCTTCGCCCAGGACAGGGTAAAGATGTCACCTCGTTTGTACAGACCTACAAGGGAAAGACCACGCGCACGTATTGGAAGAGTGGTGGGCGTGGAAGGTTGTGGCAGCGAGGGTTCTATGATCACATCCTGCGGAGCGAAGAGAACCTCCAACATGTAACAAGATACATCCTGGAGAATCCGGTGCGAAAGGGCATAGCCAACAGCTTTATTGACTATCCGTTCTCCGGTTCCGCGGTCTTTGATAAGAACGTGTTGTAGGAAGTCTAACGTCGGACACAGGTTCCGACGCTACGAACGATCTGACAACTTTTTCTACGCCCGTAGGGCTTTTGCGGGAGACCTGAGTTGAAGCGCGCGAGGCCAGAGTTATAATTGGAATCAGTGAAGCACAATAATATTCCGCTTGGAGATGTTTATGTACGATAGATTTTCACGAGAAGCGATGGAGATAATAGCAATCTCCCAAGACGAGGCAGAGGGATGGCGACACAGCTATGTAGGCACCGAGCACCTTCTGCTTGCTTTTCTAAGGGCCAAAGCCAGTGATGTACATCGTTTCCTTGGCTCGAATGGAGTAGATTACGACAAAATCGCGGCCATTCTGACAGAGGAGAAAGGCCGTGGCAAGGTAGAGATTTCGGCTGAGGATCTTGAGCCAACCCCGCGACTGAAACGAGTGATGAAGATCAGTTTCGATGAGGCGCGGCGCGGAGGGTCCAACACAATCCGTCCCGAGCACCTACTGATGGGAATGCTAAATGAAGGAGAAGGTACTGGGGCAGCACTTCTCAGCCAGGTGGGGATCGATCTCGCCAAGACACGCGCCTACTTTGTTCCTTCTGCGGGAATCGGCATGGCGATCCGCACTTCTCGCCGCAAGCCACGTAAAGGGGATCTTTCAGAGTTTGGCCGCAACCTGGTGGAAGAGGCGGCAGTCGGCCACCTCGATCCAGTAATTGGAAGAGATGGAGAGATTTCCCGCATCATTCAAACCCTTACCCGGCGTAAGAAGAATAATCCCGCGTTGATCGGGGAATCCGGCGTTGGCAAGACTGCTATCGTTGAAGGATTGGCGCAACGGATCGCGGCCGGGGATGTCCCTCCGATGTTGCGTTCTAAGGAGATCATGGAGCTGGACATGGCATCAATTGTTGCCGGAACGAAGTACCGTGGTGAGTTTGAGCAACGGCTGAAGTCCTTGATCAACCAAGTAATGGAATCGGACAACATCATTCTGTTCCTTGACGAGATGCAAACACTCGTCGGCGCCGGTGGCGCGGAAGGAGCAATCGATGCTTCTTCCATCCTGAAGCCCCCGCTTGCCTCTGGGGCGATCCAGTGCATTGGAACGGCCACTTCCGATGAATACCGCCGATCAATTGAGAAGGATCCCGCGCTAAAACGACGCTTCAAGACAATAATGGTCGAAGCGCCTGGAATAGAAGAAACCATTAGGATCTTAGAGGGACTTCGACCACACTATGAGAAGCACCATGGGGTCAAGATTAGCGATGAGGCTCTGCGGCAAGCCGCTCGTCTTTCGGATCGTTATGTTACCGATCAGTTTCTGCCGGATAAGGCGATAGACCTGCTGGATGAGACCTCGGCCAAGATAAAATTGCAGGGTTCGATGCTCCCTGGCGAAGTGCGCGAACTGGTAGACAAAATGGATGAGCTAGATGAGGAAGAGAGCAAGGCTGTTTCTTTGCAGGATTACGAGTCCGCGGCAGGGCTGCGTGATCGTAGGGGAGAGCTTGCCGATGAGATTGAGAAGGTAAGTGAGAGCACAGGTAAAGCGACCAACCTAGAGGTAACGGGACGTGATGTTGCCCAAGTGATCTCTCTGTGGACTGGCGTTCCTGTTGGGCATATGCAGGAAGAGGAAATGGCTAGACTGGTAGGAATGGAGGAGAAGATCCATGAGAGGTTGATCGGCCAAGATGAGGCGGTAAGGGCTATTTCTCGCTCTATCCGTCGAGCGTATGCTGGAGTGAAAAACCCGCGCCGGCCAGTCGGCTCATTCATGTTTCTCGGTCCAACCGGAGTGGGAAAAACTGAGCTATCTAAGACCTTAGCCCAGTTCCTGTTTGGCGATGAGGACGCGCTGATCCGCGTTGATATGTCTGAATACATGGAGCGGTTTTCCGTTTCTCGTCTTACTGGCGCTCCTCCAGGGTACGTTGGCTACGAAGAGGCCGGAGAGCTCACGGAAAAGGTCAGGCGCCGGCCGTATTCAGTAATACTCTTTGACGAAATTGAGAAGGCACACCGGGATGTGTTCAATATTCTGTTACAAGTAATGGAAGACGGAATACTTACCGACTCTCAAGGACGACGTGTCGATTTTCGTAACGCGGTTCTCATTATGACTTCCAATGTGGGAAGCGAGATGATTGCCAACCGTGGCACACTTGGGTTTAGCGACCAGGACATCGATTCTGAGGAATCCTACCAGGGCATGAAAGACCGCGTGACCGGTGAGGTCCATAAGGTATTTCGTCCGGAGTTCTTGAACAGACTGGATGATCTCATCGTTTTCCACCAGTTGACGCGTAAACAAGTGCGACAGATTGCTAACTTGATGTTAAGCGAGCTCAAGAAAAGGTTGGATGAAGAGCACAGCATTAGCCTTACTTTCGATAAGAAAGCCAACGACCTTCTGGTTGAGCGAGGATACGATTCTGACTATGGTGCGCGGCCAATGCGGCGCGCGATCGAGCGCATGATTGAGAACCGGATTTCCGAACTGATCCTAGAAGGAACATTTGGCGATGGTTCCACAATCAGGGTCTCGGTGGATGGGGAGGAGATGAGCTTCACGCGAGGGAAGTAGAATGGCTTACTCCTGTGGCAGCTGTGGATATGGGTCAATCAAATGGTTGGGTCGTTGCCCAAGCTGCGGGGAATGGGATTCCTTTGTGCAACAAGCAAGCACAAAGGCCGAGAAGGATTCTGCTTCCTCCTGGATCGGGGAAACACTGTGCCCGATCAACGAGATGGATCTTGGAGAGGTAAAGCGACTCAAGTCTGGAATCGGAGAGGTCGATCGTATCTTAGGTGGAGGACTGATCCCTGGCGCGGTGATCCTGTTTGGCGGAGAGCCGGGGATTGGCAAGTCTACTCTGCTGTTACAGCTAGCACAATCAGTGGCGCGAGAGAACGGGAACGTGCTCTACATCTCCGGCGAGGAGTCTGCCGCGCAGATCAAGCTACGAGCGAACCGCCTCGGAGTCGAAGACCAGCGCTTATATGTGTTATCTGAACAGTCACTTTCCCGCATTATCGCGGCGATCAAACAGGTAGATCCTTGCGTTCTGATTGTTGACTCGATACAAGCGACCGTCTCTGATGGCACCCTTGGTGAGGCAGGAAGCGTGCGGCAGCTACGTGAAACAAGCGCCGAGCTAACGCGGATCACTAAGTCACGCAAGATGACGACCTTTCTTGTTGGACATATCACCAAGGAAGGCACGTTTGCCGGGCCAAAAACAGTGGAACACCTGGTTGATGTCGCAATCTATCTAGAGGGGCATCGTGAAGAGGATACGCGTATCCTACGCTCGGTAAAAAACCGCTTTGGTGGGACAAACGAGGTCGCTGTTTTTCAGATGAGGACGGATGGCTTACAGGAGATAACAAATCCGTCACGATTCTTCTTGGAGGAACAACAGCGAGAACCCGGCGCTGGTACGGTTATCGTTCCCATACTGGAGGGGACACGACCGATCCTGGTGGAGCTGCAAGCGCTTGTTTCTCCAACCGGCGGATACAGGGCTCCGCAACGCCGCTCAACTGGGCTGGACTACAATCGCGTGGCGGTGCTTCTTGCTGTAATCGAGCGTCGATTGGGGATCCATACCAGTGATGCGGATGTCTATCTAAGCATCGCCGGTGGATTGGAAACCCGCGAGAGAGCTACCGATCTTGGGGTGGTCGCGGCGGTTGTCTCTAGTTTGCGTAACCGTCCGGTGACCGGTCGTACCGTCATTGTTGGCGAGGTTGGCCTATCTGGCGAGCTACGTCGGGTGAAGAAGCTGCGCGAACGAATCACCGAGGCGGAGAAACTTGGGTACAAACGCGTGATTGTCCCTGCTGTGCCCAAGCCACCGACGCGGAAAAAGATCGACGTTGTCCCCACCCAAACGGTTGAACAAGCCATGGATACGTTGATGTTAAGGTAATGAACCTGAGAGGAAAACCATGGTCCAACGTCCAACGTCAAAAGACAGTAACTGGTAATGGGTGAAGACAGGATTAAGGGAAAAGATAGTCGGGGGTCAAAACACGATGAGGGGAATTAAAAGCGTTCTAGGTTCTACGTGCTACGTTCTGCGTTGAAGGGCAACGGAAGCTACCCCGATGAAAATAGAAGAGTTTGAAGATATCGAGGCATGGAAAGCCGCTCGAACAAACAGTTAACCGCAGAGGGCGCGGAGAACGCAGAGGAAGCCAGGAAAGAGGTATAAACAAACCCTTCACGTATTACAGTTATCAGTGATCACTTGTCAGACCGTTCGTAGCGTCGGAACCTGTGTCCGACGTTAAAGACAACGTCGCAGCAATACATAGACCGTTCGTGGCGTCGGAAAACAGAGACAGGCAACTTTTCCCTCGGGTTACTTGAAAAGTAGCCAGTCCCTGACCAGCAACGTCGCAGGCAAGCTACGACGCTACACAAGCAGGACCCTGCTCTCTAGGTCTTAGGTTTAAGGTGTTAGGTTTTAGGTAAATGCTAGATCTCTTAGTTTTGTACTTAGACTGTTTCTCAACTCCCGACTGGTTCTTGTCGCTCTTTACCGGTTTTCGACTTTGGACATTGGACGTTGGACTGGTCCTATGTTACTCATCACTCATTACTGTCTTTCGACATCTGGATACCGGATCAAGTCCGGCATGACGGAATGCATCGTCATTCCGGCGGAAGCCGGAATCCAGCGTAATGGTGGCTGTACGTTACGCATTACAGTTCGCAGGAAAGAAAGTTCTCAGTAGTCAGTTGTCAGACCGTGTGTAGCGTTGGGTCTTGCGCCCGACGTTAAAGAGAACGTCGCACACCCC
>DAOVAR010000050.1 GCA_030670905.1 Candidatus Bipolaricaulota bacterium | reverse complement strand
ATTTCTGGTCAAAGCTTACCTCAGTGGGCGCGTGTACCAGCACAATCCATCCTAGAACAGTTGTTTAACATTCCAGTGTCTGTTGAAAATGACGTCAATTGCATGGCGATGACTGAGCATTACGAGGCCAACCATGGTGATAAGGTAATGGGGTATATAGCGTTACGAAAGGGCTTAAAAGGCAGTATTAGGATGGGGGCCAGCATCTTGTTAGGTGGCAAGGTTTTCCACGGAGGAAACGGAAACGCTGCCTTGCTCCAAAGTGCTTACGTAGACACAAGTGAACTGGAGAGAATCAGGCAGAACGACCCCTGTGCAACGCTCGGCTCCAGGCAGGTAGTTGCTATGCTTGTTGACCGGTTAGTTACGCCGTTAATCCACATGGTCAGGCTTCTCGACCCAAATCGACTAGTTATCGATGCATCGATTCTCAAACAAGGAGAGAAGTTCTTTATCCATGAGATTAGAGAAAGACTAAACACTGAGTCAGGTAGTGGCTTCAGTTGCAGAATAGAGATGAGTAATGTAGAAGATCGCTCTCTCAATTGTGCCAAGGGAGCGGCCCTACACGCGTTACGCCAGCTTTTCAACCAACCTGTGGAGTTAATTGAAAGATTGGCGGGTTCCGTATCTTAAGATCCAGGAGGTGATAGCAGAAACCGGACTGGTATTTAGATGAAATCGGAATAAAGAGTAAGAAGAGCTTAAGGAGGGAAAAATGCTAAGAAAGATATTGGCTATGGTACTGGTTCTCTCACTCGCAGGTGCTGTTGGTATCTTGGGATTTGCTCAAAAGCAAGTCGTAATTGCAGTGGTTTGGAGTGGAGCAGAACTCGAGGCATTCAAGGAGACGTTGATTCCATTCGAGCAAGATACGGGAATCGATGTGGTTGTCGAAAGTGTAGGCCGAGATTTGCCAGCGATCCTTGTCACACGACTGGCGGTCGGCAATCCGCCGGACTTGGCTGCAATGCCAAACCCAGGACAGATGAAGGAATTCGCTAATCAGGGAGCACTGGTAGCGCTGGACGGAATCGTCGACCTTTCGGAATCGTCGAAGGCATTCGTCGATCTTGCTAAGGTAGATAATCGCGTATACGGTTTGTTCATTTCCGCTGACCTAAAGAGCCTTGTCTGGTATAGTCCAAAGGCTTTTGCGGCAAAAGGCTATGAGGTGCCGACAAGCTGGCCGGCCATGATTGAGCTGTGTAACAAGATCGTTGCTGACGGAGGAACGCCGTGGGCCCTTGGCATGGAGTCAGCGGCAGCCAGCGGGTGGGTTGGGACAGACTGGGTGGAGGACATCATGCTCCGAACCGCTGGACCCGATCTCTACGACAAATGGGTCAGTCATGAGATCTCTTGGACTCATCCCGCGGTGAAGAAGGCGTGGGAGTACTTCGGGCAAATCGTACAACAACCGAACTACATCTATGGGGGGGCGACCGGAGCACTGACGATTTTCTTCGGCGATTCGCCAAATGCACTGTTCACCGATCCCCCTGCGGCGTATATGCACCGTCAAGCCACGTTCATCCAATCCTTCATCCTTACCGCAAACCCCGGCTTAGTGGCAGGCGAGGATTACGATGTCTTCCCGTTCCCGCCCATTTCGCCTATCTTCGGGAACCCTCTCCTTGGATCAGGGGATCTCATAAGCGCGTTTAATGATACCGCGGAGACACGAGCGCTGCTTAACTATCTAGCCTCCGCCGAGGCGCAGGGGATTTGGTGCAAGGCACTCGGAAAACTAGCGGTCAATAAGACCGTTGACCCGTCTATCTATCCAGACCCGATCACCGTGAAGGCCGCAGAGATGCTAGCCAACGCGGAAGTATTCCGTTTTGATGGTTCAGATCTGATGCCGGCCGCGGTAGGGGCCGGGACCTTCTGGAGTGGTGTCCTTGACTTTGTAAGCGGGATCCCTCTAGATACTGTCCTTGCGTCAATTGAGGCAAGCGCCATCGACGCCTACACTAAATAGACTCTTAGAAGAGATCGACCGCCCGAGGCCACTTGGCTGTGGCCTCGGGCATCTTCTTCAAGAGAAAGAGGGGGATACTTCCTTTTGCGTACAGGACGGCTGCAACCCTGGTTATTCATTGGACCGGCGCTCCTTCTACTCAGCTTCTTTCTTGTCTATCCGTCAATCCATACGACGGCCTTATCCTTCTTCGGAAGACCGTACAGTGCAGGCGCAGAAGGATTTATTGGTGTTGAAAATTACAGGCACTTCTTTACCGACAGGAGTATGCTTACGGCCTTTCGTAACAACGCGCTCTGGGTAGTCATCTTCACCACGTTTACCGTGTGTTTTGGGCTCATCTTTGCCACACTCCTCGACCGCGTACGCTATGAAAAGATCATCAAGGCAATCGTCTTCATCCCGATGGCAATCTCCATGGTTGGTGCGAGTGTGATCTGGAAGTTCGTCTACGCATTCAGACCCGCCGGCGCCAATCAGGTTGGTCTCCTAAACGCAATTGTAGTCTTTTTTGGCGGGGAGCCAGTTGGATGGCTGATAGAGCGGCCGTGGATCAATAACTTGTGCTTGATCATCGTTGGAATATGGATTTGGACAGGCTTTTGCATGGTTATCCTCTCCGCAGCGTACAAGAACATTCCCAGGACACTGATGGAAGCAGCACGAATTGACGGGGCAAGTGAGTGGCAGGTATTCTGGAAGGTAATCCTCCCGATCCTGAAACCAACCTTGGCCGTTGTAACCACTACCATGATAGTCTTTGTTCTTAAGATCTTCGATATTGTCTACGTAATGACCAACGGGAACTTCTCCACCGAGGTTATTGCAAACCGCATGTACAAAGAAATGTTCAGTTTCCATCGTTACGGCCGGGCAAGCACCATTGCGGTTATTCTGCTTCTACTCATCATCCCCGTGATGTTGTTTAACATTCGGCGGTTCAGAGAACAGGAGGCAGTCCGATAATGGCAGGGTTAATGAGAACACTCTCCCGCGGTCCTCTGCACGTGGTGATTATCATCCTAGCCCTCGCGTGGATGCTCCCCACCGCCGGTCTATTGATCACATCATTCCGAACGCCACAAGATGTTGCCCATTCTGGGTGGTGGACTGTCTTTGAGCACCCATTCAACTTCACTCGCTACAGTCTGGAGAATTACAGAGCGGTCATCGAGAAAAGTGGAATGGGACAAGCCTTCCTAAATAGCCTCAAGATAACTATCCCAGGAACAATCATCCCTGTGATGCTCGCTGCCTTTGCCGCATACGCCTTTGCCTGGATGAAGTTTCCCTGTAGGAAGATTCTCTTTCTGATCGTAGTTGCGCTGTTGGTAGTTCCGTTACAGATGACTTTCATCCCCATCTTGACCATCTTCAAACAGCTGCGCCTCGGAGGTACCTTACCAGGAATCTGGTTGGCCCACACCGGGTACGGACTTCCGCTAACTGTTTACCTCTTACACAATTTCATTGCAGGCCTTCCAAGTGAACTCTTTGACTCGGCATCTATCGATGGCGCGTCTCCCCTGCAGGTGTTTTTTCGACTGGTGCTACCTCTATCGGTTCCAGCGATCGCCTCAGTGGTTATCTTCCAGTTCCTATGGGTGTGGAATGACCTCTTGGTAGCGCTTATGTACCTGGGAGGGACGCCCGATGTCGCTCCGGTGACACTGAAAGTAGCAAACCTGGTCGGTTCACGTGGCCAGGACTGGGAGCTTCTCACTGCTGCTGCCTTCGTCTCCATGGCATTACCACTCATCGTCTTCTTTTCCCTACAACGTTACTTCGTGAAAGGGATCCTTGCTGGCTCCGTAAAGGGGTAGAAAGTGGCATACCTATCAAGTGAATTACGCGACCTGCTGATTACAGCGGCTATGTTGGAAGATTCCACGCATTACCAGCTGCTTATTGGAATGGAATGAACTTGTTCCCCGCCGGATGCGATGTGCGGTTTTGGTCTGCGGCTTATCCCGTAGCTATGCAAAAGCTGTTGGCAAAGCTGTAGAGGTGAGAAATGATCAACACAAACAAGTTATAGAAGAGGAGTACAAGGCCTCTCCTGCTAACAGAGAGCAAGGGGATCCTATAGGAAGGTCACCGCGAATCTCAAGTCGAACAAGACAGAGCAGATCTTGAGGATATGAACAACTAAAGCAATAAGCGTCCTTGATTGGCAAGTAGATGCTGGTATCATTTTTTGTCGAAGCTTGGACTGAGGAGGAATAGATGGGACGAAGAATCGTGGATTATGAGAAGATCGTTGGTAAGGAAAAAATAGAAGAGATAAAGCAACGCGCCCACGAATTGCGAGGCCTCTCCGTACTACATGTAAATTCAACATTAGTTGGCGGTGGAGTAGCTGAAATGCTGCAGTCACTAGTCCCTCTGTTTAACGATCTAGGAATCAATACTCGCTGGGAGGTTATTAACGGAACCCCTCTCTTTTTCAAGATAACGAAAGGATTTCATAATGCCTTACAAGGAGATAGTCTAAATAGCGGCGAAGCAATGCTAGAGCGATACCTTGAAATCAATAGACGGAATGCACAGCTACTGGATTTCAACGCGGACATTGTCATCATTCATGATCCTCAGCCCCTTCCGTTAATCATGAGCCGTCCCAAAGGGAGAAACCGCTGGATTTGGCGATGTCACATTGATCTCTCCTCGCCAAACAAGGAAGCATGGAAATTCCTCAGCCCCTACGTAGAGAGGTACGACATTGTGGTTCTCTCGATGCCAGAGTTTGCCCAGTACCTTCCTATACCGCAAGATGTGATCCCTCCTTCTATAGATCCGTTAAGTGACAAGAACAAGGCCTTATCCGAGAACAACGTAAGACAAGTCTACCGGAAGTACAAGATACCGATGGACAAACCAGTCATCCTTCAAGTTTCTCGTTTTGATCCGTTTAAGGATCCAGTAGGAGTGATTGAAGCATGCGAATTAGTGAGAGAGAAAGTAGCTTGTAGCCTTATCTTCGCCGGAGGAATAGCCTCAGATGATCCCGAAGGAGCGGAGGTGTTAGCGCGAGTCAGAGAAAGGGCAAATGGAGACCCAGACATCCATATCATCGCTCCCCAAAGTGAACCCATTCCTGATGTAGAGGTAAATGCCCTGCAGCGAGGCGCAGATATTATCGTGCAGAAATCATTGCGTGAGGGCTTCGCTCTTACGGTCACCGAGGCAATGTGGAAAGGAAAGCCGGTAGTAGGCAGCAATGTTGGTGGAATCCCATTGCAGGTTACGGATGGCGTTACAGGCTTTCTGGTTCGCTCAATTGACGAAACAGCTGAACGGATCACTTTCCTTCTACATAACCATGAACTAGCGGTAGAGATGGGAGAGGTAGGCAAAGAGCAAATCCGCAAGAATTTTCTCATAACAAGACAGATCAAAGACTATCTGCGACTTATGTCTATTATTGCTCCGTAGATCCTGCTGGTAGGAAAGGAGCGGAAGAAATGAAAGAAGCCTACTTAGGGGCATTCGATCTTGGGGGCACAAAAGTCACCGTACTAGTTTCCGATTTATCGGGAAGGATCATAGAGCGGTCGAGAGAATCAATCCTTGTTCGGGGAGGGAAGTTCATTCGTTGGAAGGATGGCACAGCTTACTACGGCATATCTCAGCAAATGGTGGAAATGCTCCGCCGTGTTATGGCCTCGGCCAGGGTTAGCGTCCTCTCAGGAATTGGGATTGGTTCAGCAGGTCCTATCCAAGAGGGAACCATTAGGAACTCTACCAACATAAAGCTGCAGGGTATTCCAAAGGATTTCCCTGATGATCCTTTATACATCCCGCTTGTAGAGCCTTTGGCTGAATCTTTTTCGGTTCCTGTCTACTTAGACAACGACTGCAGCGCTGGCGTACTAGGTGAGCTGTACTATGGTACTGGCAAGGAGACACTAGACAAGAGCAGACTTCACTTAGTGTATGTAACATTGAGTACCGGCTTTGGTGGGGGTGTATGGGATGGTGGACACCTTGTACGTGGCAAAGAAGGGAATACCGAAGTTGGGCATTTTGTTGTACACAAAGGTGGGCTCAAATGCGGTTGCGGAAACTACGGCTGCGCGGAGGCTTACTGTTCAGGAAGTGGAATCGCGAAAAATGCCAGAATCCAACTGGTAGATGAAGGCTTGCCAATGAATGAACCGCTAATGCGCCTGGCTAAGGCCGCTGCAAGTAGCAAGGGATCGAGCTCCATCCCCGGGACTCGATGGGAATTACTCGAGTTTATCGATGCTCGCCTTGTCTTTGAAGCAGCTGTATCTGGAGATGGAATCGCTAGGAGGGTTCTCCAGGAAGCATACTGTCATGGCGGGATCGCTTTGGCAAATATCGCCAACGCGTACGACCCTGATGTTATCAGCTTTGGGGGAAGTATCGCCATAAATCACCCTGAGTTCGTTGAAGAGATGAGAATAGAGATGGAACAGCACCTCAATGTTGGCTCTCCAGAGATACAGATCACCCCACTTGGAGATAGGGCCGTGGAGTACGGCGCAATGGTCTTGGCCCAACAGGCGAGCGCTAATTCAAGCATGGACGCCAAATGCTAGCAAGGCATTAAGGTACAGTGTGCTATCAGTGGTTGGCGGACTAACTGCTCATCTGAGCGCGCTGTTGAACGACACAGCCTGACAAATGCTTGACATTTCCCCATCATTAACGCTATACTTATTCTATCCACTAGAGTCTGTAGACAGAGCTGATACCAACCTGAGAAGGAGAGGTATCAGTAGGAAGGAAATGCCGAGCGTACATGTCTGTAATTAGGATGCTAACGTGTCTTTAGGGCATGTCTATCGGTCAAGGAGGAAAACAGTGAAGAAAATTTGGTTACTCGGACTCATCTTTACCCTGGTCATCGGCGTCCTCGCCGTTGGACAGGTAAAGACGCTTTATTGGAATCTCAACACGGAACCCCCGACGCTCGACCCAAACA
>DAOVAR010000041.1 GCA_030670905.1 Candidatus Bipolaricaulota bacterium | reverse complement strand
CCTCTAGCCTGGAGTTTCTTCTAGTGGAGTGGCTGGACGCACTCATCAGTCAGAAGGATCTTTCGCGAATGATCTTCTGTCTTTTTGGGGTAGATATTGTGACGAACAGCAACGGGTTCCGTCTAGAAGGTGAAGGATGGGGGGAAGAACTTAATCACGTTTGGCACAGAGCCAAATTAGAGGTGAAGGGGGTGAGCTACGCGGGCCTGCAAGTCTCTAGAGGTAAAGAAGGCTGGATCGCGCAGTGCGTGGTCGATGTGTAGATAACAATGAGTGAACAATACATGCTAGAAAGGCTAGGGGAAGCGGAGTGGCTTGTTCCTGCAACCGGCGAGATGCGGGTTCCTGGCCGGATATTCGCTGATTGCGGGACAATTGAGCAGTTGAAGGCCGATATAGAAGAAGGGAAAGAATGGAATGCCCTGCGCCAGGTGTGTGAGGTTGCGTGTCTTCCCGGTATTGTCACAGCATCACTTGCCCTTCCTGATGTTCACCCAGGCTATGGATTTCCTATTGGTGGGATAGCGGCGTGTGACGTTGATAGCGGTGTGGTTGTGGTTGGCGGAGTGGGCTTTGACATCAACTGCGGTGTCCGCACGCTTAGAACACCGCTTACTGAAGAAAGTGTCCTAGATTACAAGGAAAAGCTAGCCGAGCAACTCTTCCGTGATATCCCCGCCGGATTGGGCTCAGAAGGAAAGCTGCGCTTGTCGGTCGAGGAGATCGACCAGGTCTTGGTCAAGGGAGCAAGATTTGTAGTAGAGCAAGGCTACGGACTAGAGGAGGATCTGGAGTACATAGAGGAAGGAGGACAGCTTGCTGGGGCCGATCCGGGTACGGTCAGTCCTGTGGCCAAACAGCGCCAGTTTCGCCAGGTAGGCACGCTTGGTTCGGGAAATCACTATCTAGAGGTACAGGTTGTAGAAGAAGTGTTTGACCAGAAGGTGGCTGGCATCTATGGTTTACGCAAGGGAGAAGTTGTCATCTCTATTCATACTGGCTCGCGCGCTCTTGGTCATCAGATTGGGCAGGATTACCTAAAAGAAATGGCTAAGGCAACCAAGAAGTATAACCTACCGGTGCGGGCGCGGGAGCTTGCCTGTGCTCCGATTAAGAGCGAAGAAGGGGAGCGTTACCTGGCTGCTGTTGCCTGTGGGGGAAACTGCGCGTTTGCTAATAGGCAAATGATTACGCATCTTGTTCGCTCCTCGTTTGCTCGTGTTTGTGGCATTCCTCCGACCAGCGTATGTACCGTGTACGATATCGGACACAATAATGTCAAGCTTGAACGTCATTGTGTTGATGGAGAAGAACGCACACTTCTTGTCCATCGTAAGGGGGCTACAAGGGCATTTGGTCCTGGACGCGAGGAGTCGCCCGTATCCTATCGCAGCGTTGGCCACCCGATGCTTGTTGGCGGAACAATGGGGACGGCTTCGTACATCATGAGGGGAACAGAGGTTGGAATGAAGAAGGCATTTGGAAGCGGGGTCCATGGAGCTGGACGTGCTCTGTCACGCAGAAAAGCAGCCAAGCGATACTGGGGTGAGGATGTTAGGTCATCACTCAAGGATAGAGGAATTATCCTGCGCGCTCATAGCCTGCGTGGTATTGCCGAAGAAGCTCCCGGTGCCTATAAAGACATAGAGCAGGTGGTTAAGGCAGCGACTGATGCAGGGATAAATCGCCCGGTGGTACGCCTGCGACCGCTTATTGTGATCAAGGGGTGAATTGGTTCCTAACGGTTAAGGCAACCCAGAGAAACTGACGAGAAGAGTGGTAGAGGACTTTCACCTGATGTTCGGTCAACAAGCTGATCAGTTACTTCATCAGGTATTTAGGAAGTTGACGTTGGACGTTGCTTGCACTATCGACCTTGGGCTCTGGACCTTGGACGTTGGACCATGGTCTTCTCTGCGTCCTCTGCGGTTAACTACTTTTTCACTGCAATATTAGCTGGTGATAGCGTGTGAGAAGGCAGGTGAGTGAGCAATCACTTGAGCCAGGGCACGAGGATCGTGCTTCATAGTCAGTTTGCCCTCTAATTCTACTGTTTCCAGAAGCTTGGCACGGATCACGCGCATTCCGTACTTGTTTTTCTCGTCTATCGCATCTTCTATCGGCTCAGCTGATTGCTTGCGATAATCTGTGAGAAGATCTCTTTCTGGCATCAACGTATTGACAATTATTCCATCAAACTTGCTCAAATCCATATACTCAGCAAGGGTATCCAGGTGAGTCATCAGGGTAAATCCTTCTGTTTCCCCGGGTTGGGTCATCAAATTGGCCACATATATCTTCTCCGCCGCTGCCTTCTTAATTGCTTCTGCTATTCCATCGACTAACAGGTTAGGTATGATGCTGGTAAACAAGCTTCCTGGACCGAGAAGGATTAGATCGGCCTGGTTTATCGCTTCTATTGCTCGTTGGTATGGGCGGACCCCTGTGGCAGAGAGGGTCATTCGCTTGATTCGGCGTGGATCGGCAGCGATGCGAGTTTCACCTTCTACCCATTGGTCGTCTTCCATTTGAGCCTGGAGATGCGTTTTAGTGAGAGTAGCAGGGAGAACCTTTCCACGAATATTCAAGATGTTGCTCATTTCTTCGATTGCCCGGTCGAATCCACCTGTTGCTTGCTCCATTCCCACCAGTAAGAGATTGCCCAACGAATGTCCGGCAAGATCGCTCGTTTCGGCGCGGAATCGGTGTTGGAACAGCCGCGCCATACGTTGTTCGTTTTCAGCAAGCGCGATGACGCAGTTACGCACGTCCCCAGGTGGGAGCACGTCTAGTTCGGTGCGCAAACGACCAGAGCTTCCCCCATCGTCCATTACTGTTACGATTGCAGTGATGTTTGAGGTTGTCTCTTTGAGCCCTCGCAGTAAGGTGGATAATCCCGTTCCCCCTCCTATAGCGACAACCCGAGGCCCGCGCTCTAGTATCCGCGTGCGGTAGATTAAGTCTGACGCCTTTCCGTCACGTTCTGGAGCCACTGCAGAGATGATAGACTTTACAAGGCGACCTATACCCACGGCGAACGCCGCGCCGCCGAGTAAGAGAAAAAGGCTAACTAGGACGTAGCTAACCGGTGCTTGTCGCGGGAACAGGTAGTAGATTTGGCCTATTTGCTCCTTGCCTATGACTACTAGCAATCCGATGACGAATAGCCCCATCCCAAGGACGGACAGTAGAGCCCAACGCTTTACTCGCATCCCTGGATAAAGCCAGCGCAAGCTTCCACGCAGGTATATCTTCAATTCCTGTCCTCTGTTAACAGTAGAACATTTCCCTTGTCAACAACTTGTTCCAGAGAAGCCTTCAACTCTTCACACGGATTGACCCGGTATTCTCTTCCTGTAGTCACTTCAATGTCTCCGCTCTCATCCTGAATGTGGAATACAAGGGGGCTTTGACCGACATATAGTTTTAGAATGTCGGAGATCTTGTCTAGCCTTTTCTGGGTTATCTTGTCGTCTGTTAGGGTGATCACCAGAGAGACCTGTCTTTTCTCTGTGATCTCATCAAGCGGAAAAACTCCTTCTGCTATCAGGTTTATCTGTCCATTTCTACTACCCGCGCTAAGGCAAAGGCCAATGAGCTGATCCTCGTCAAGCAAGAACGGGTCGGATTCTAGCAACTTGGGAAAGACCGTAATCTCTGCCTCTGTGATCCCATCTTCCAGCAAGAGGAAGGCCATTTGCCCGCCATTTTTTGTTGGGATTTTTCGCAGTCTCTTTACTCTTCCACCTACGGTAACCTGTTCTCCTTGCTTGATCGATAAAAGTTGAGTCAGGGGCATATAGTAATTGGAGAGAACTTCTCGATGGTCATCAAGCGGATGAGCACTAACGTAGAGGCCAAGTAACTCTTGCTCGAAGCCCAAGCGTTCTTGTTGTGAGAACTCCTCTTTGGAGATCTCTGGTTCGGGCTCTGCGTCATTACCAAAGAACGATTGCTGCCCACTTTGTCGCTCGCGCCGGGCAATCTGCATTAACTCCAGTCCCTCTGGAAGGAAGAGTAACAATCCCTTGCGGGCTGCTCCAAAGCTGTCAAAAGCTCCTGCTTTGATTAGCGCTTCTAGTGTTTCTCTGTCAATGTTTTCTCCACCAATGCGGCGGCAGAAGTCGGAGAACGACTTGAATCCATTGCCTCTAACGGCAAGGATAGATGCAATTGCTCCGCTACCGACATGTTTAATCGCTGTTAGCCCAAAACGGATCCGGTCTTTGTCTATGGGGGTGAAGCTACTTTTGCTCTCGTTGATATCGGGTGGGAGGACATCAATCCCCATCTTGCGGCACCTACTGATGTACTCGGCGATTTTGTCCAAGTTTCCCTGCGTGCTGGTAAGCAGGCTTGCCATGAAGTGGGTAGGATAATGGGTTTTTAGGTAAGCGGTCCAGTAGGAGACGAACGCGTAGGCGGTTGCGTGTGATTTGTTGAAGCCGTAGCGAGAGAACTTCTCCATATCATTGAAACTCTGTATTGCCAGTTCTCCAGAGATGCCGTTTGTTTGGCAGCCGTTGATGAACTTCTTCTTCAGGCTTCTCATCATAGCCTTGTTCTTCTTTCCCATTGCCTTTCTCAAGATATCTGCCTCAGAAAGGGAGAAACCGGCCAGTTTTTGAGCCATTAGCATTATCTGGTCCTGGTAAATCGGGAGACCATAGGTCTCCTCAAGTACCTCCTGTAGACTTGAATGAGGGTAGGTGGCTTGCTGGCGGCCGTTGCGCCGCTCGACGTAGTCATCTGTCATTCCACTTTCTAGTGGACCCGGACGATGTAGGGCAAGCAGAGCAACCAGGTCTTCAAAACGCTTTGGCTGGACGCGCTTGATAAGGCCGGTCATTCCTGAACTCTCAAGTTGAAAAATCCCCGCTGTTTTTCCCGCTCGGATCAACTGGAATGTCTCCTTGTCGTCGAATGGTAGTGATTCGATGTCTATTTCAATTCCATCATGGTCGCGCATAGATTTGCAGGTTTCGTCGATTAGGGTAAGGTTGCGCAGCCCCAAGAAGTCGAATTTTAGTAGACCAATTGCTTCTATATCCGTCATGTCGAACTGGGTCACGACTTCTCCTTCGCCGCTCAGGCGCAGGAGCGGGACATGGTTATTCAGTAGATCGGCGGAGATTACAACCCCGGCAGCATGAGTGGAAGCATTACGAGTTAGTCCTTCGAGACGCTGGCCGATATCAACGATCTTTCTTATAGTTTCATCTGTCTTGTACAGTGTTTTTAGTTCCGCTACTTCCGCGACCGCGGCCTTCAACTTGTAGCCAAAAGGGATCATCTTGGCCAGTCGGTCTGTTGTGCCGTAAGAGACGCCGAGAACACGTCCCACGTCTCGTACCACACTGCGGGCGGCCATGCGGTCGTATGTGGCAATCTGGGTTGTTTTCTCATCCCCGTATTTATTTCGCACGTAGTCAATTACTCGATCTCGACCCTTGATGCAGAAGTCGATGTCAAAATCTGGCATGCTTATCCGGGCTGGATTGAGAAACCGTTCAAAGATCAGGTTGTATTTCAGTGGATTGACGCGAGTGATCTCAATACAGTAAGAGACGAGGCTTCCAGCCGCTGAGCCGCGGCCAGGGCCAACCGGAATGTGCTGCTTGCGAGCGAAGCGCACAAAATCCCATACTATCAGGAAATAGGTGGCGTAGTTCATCTGTTTTATCACGTCGAGCTCGTAGTCAAGCCGTTCCCTTACCGTACCGGTGATCGTTTCAAAGTATTTCTCTGCCCCTCTGTAAGCCAAGGTTCGCAGGTATTCATCCGGATTTCCTTCCTCGGCCGTAAGCTCGAAAGGAGGGATCATCGTTGCGCCGAATTCGAGCTCGAGGTTGCAGCGTGCGGCGATAACTCGTGTATTCTCAATTGCTTCGGGCACATCGGAAAACAACTTCACCATATCTTCGTGAGTGCGGAAGTGGTAGCCATCGCCATCGAAGCTCAGGTGGTTGGAATCAGCGAGTTTCTTACTTGTTCTGATGTTTAGCAGTACCTCGTGGGCGAGAGAATCTTCTTTAGACAGATAATGAATATCGTTTGTGGCGACAACAGGAAGCTCGAGCTCGCGGGCGAGCGTTTGTAGTTGTTGGTTCAGGGATCTTCCTTCCTTGGTTCCGTGGTGTTGAAGTTCAATATAGAAGTTGTCCTCTCCAAAGATCTGTCTGTATTCCTGTGCTACAACAATAGCTTTCTTCTCTTGACCAGCGGTGAGAAGGCGAGGAATCTCTCCACTTTCGCACGCGGAAAGAGCGATAAGACCAGTATGGTATTCCCGCAATAGCTCTTTGTCGACGCGCGGTTTGTAGTAGAACCCCTCAGTGTGGCCAAGGCTTACGAGGCGTACTAAGTTCTTGTAGCCCTCGTTGCTTGACGCAAGCAGTACCAAGTGGAAGTACTTCTGGCCATCTCTTACCTTGCGTTCGCGCCTGTCTCCTGGGGCAAGGTAGACTTCACAACCAATTATTGGCTTGACACCTTGCTTCTTGGCTTCACGGTAAAACTTGATCGCGCCGCTCATTACTCCGTGATCGGTAAGAGCAAGCGAATCCATTCCACATTCTGTGGCGTGGTTGATGAGCCCAGCGATCTTACAGGAAGAATCAAGGATGCTGTACTCCGAGTGAGTATGTAGATGTACGAATTTCCCCGACAAGCTGGCTACTCTCCTTTGATAAAGATGACTTTCTCTTCCCCTGGTTTTATCAAGCCAAGCTGTTCGCGTGCCGATAATTCAATGGTGGCCGGATCATCCTTTAACGCGAGTCTCGATCGTAACTCTTGTTGCATAGCAAAGGCAAGAGTTTCTTCCGATTTCAGCGTAGCCAGATTGTGGTTAAGCCTGCGGATTTCGAGAAAACGAATGGCGTAGAGAGAGAAGAGCAAGCCGAGCATTACAAGGCTTATCCAGAGTATCATGTGGGTTCGGCCCCATCTGATTGTTTTCCTTGTCGCCTGAACCCCAGTCATAAGTGCTGCGGCCTCCGCATTCCCTTGTCTCCCGCTGGTTATGCGCGGAATCTCTCCGGCCAGGTAGCTAGTTCTAGCTCGTATTCCTCCTCGATTCGCAGCAGGCGGTTGTACTTTGCTACGCGTTCACTGCGTGAGATTGATCCGCTCTTGATCTGCCCACATGCTGTTCCAGTGGCGAGGTCAGCAATTGACGTATCCTCAGTTTCCCCGGAGCGATGAGAGACAACACAGGTATAACCAGCGAAGTGGGCCATTCTCATTGTAGCAAGCGTCTCTGACAGTGTCCCGATTTGGTTTAGTTTGATCAAGATTGAGTTTGCGATCCTCTCTTTGATCCCATGCATAAGGCGTCGTGGATTAGTGACAAAGTTATCGTCGCCTACGATCTGGATCCTGTTGCCGAGTTCTTTTGTAACAAGTTTCCAGCCTGCATCGTCTTCTTCCGCGAGACCATCTTCAATGGAGACGATCGGGTAGGCCGCGATCCAGTTCTTGTATACTTCGACCAGGTCGGCGGCTGATAGCTGATGTGTAGTTCCGTCGATTGTGAAGCTGTACGTATTGCTGTAAAAGCTGTTTGCCGCGGCATCTATTGCTAGGGCAATATCCTCTCCTGGGCGATAACCGCTCTTCTCGATTGCCATGACAAGTACCTCTAAGGCTTCCTTGTTGTCTTTGAGGTCGGGAGCAAATCCGCCTTCATCACCAACTGCCGTTGCCAACCCTCTTTCTTTTAGCACTCCTTTGAGGGTGTGGAAGACCTCGGAGCAGGATCTTACCGCTGAATGAATCGTTTTGGCTCCGATAGGAATCAGCATGAATTCCTGGATATCAACGTTGTTATCTGCGTGCGCCCCACCATTAAGTACATTCATTTGAGGAAGGGGAAGTAAAGGCGCATGCGCTCCCGCAAGATAACGGAACAGAGGAAGATCAAGGCTTTCCGCGGCTGCTCGTGCCGTCGCTAGAGATACTCCCAGAATGGCATTTGCTCCTAACCGGGCCTTGTTCTCTGTTCCGTCAAGCTCGATTAGAGTTTGGTCGATCTTCTCCTGAGTGAGCGCATCTTGGCCGATCAGGGCGGGCGCGATCTCCTGGATAACATTTTCCACCGCTTGGGTGACTCCTCGTCCATGGAATCTTTTCTTGTCGTTGTCCCGTAGCTCCAGCGCCTCGTGCTTTCCCAACGATGCACCGGATGGAATTGCTGCTCGACCAAAGATGCCGTCTTCTAGGATAACATCGACTTCAACTGTTGGATTTCCGCGGGAGTCGATGATCTCACGGGCAATAATATCTTCAATCTGTAGCATTATTCCTCCTAGATTATCTTCTCATTTTATGAGTATAGTCGTTGCTTGCGAGCTAGGCAATGAGGGAAGAAGCATTTACGGGAAGAAAAAAGGGGCCGATTTCTCGGCCCCATGTGTAAGATTCATGCTTAAACTAGTCTTTCCAGATCAGCTCGATGCGAACATCCATAGTGATGTTAAGCGTGCATCCGTGGACGTTTGGCAGCCAGGCCATAACCATCTCATCGGTCATCGCCCACAGCGGAATCCACGGTACGTCCTGTACGCTCAGCATCTGGATCGCCTTGTACAGTTTTGACCTCTTCTCCGTATCGGCAGTAGTGGTCGCGACCTCCATGATGTGTTTGTACGCCTCATAGTTCGGATGCTCGTTGAAGTACGTCCCCAAGCCTTCTGGCGACTCAGTCGTCCACGGAGCGAGGAAGTTAGAGGACTCCAGGTAGTCGGGGTGCCAGCCGAGTAAGAACATGTCGAATCCACCGGCGGACATGCGCTCGACGTAGGCTCCCCACTCCAGCATCTGGATCGAGATGTTGATTACACCAGTCTCTTCCAGGCTTCCTGCGATGACGGTGGCCACATCGGCCTCGGTCGTTCCATAATGCTTCGGAGAGTACCACAGGTTAAGAGAGAGCGGGTTATCCGCGTCGTATCCAGCCTTGGCTAATAGCTCCACTGCTTGTGCTTGATCGCGCTCAGGGAAGACGTCAATCGCGCCGAAGAACGGCGGATCGACCATAGGAACCATGGTGTAGATTGGATCTACGGTTCCCTCAAAAACCTGATCGATGATCGCTCCGCGGTCAACCGCGTAGGTGATCGCCTGGCGCACCAGAGGATTGTCTACCGGTGGCTGGGTCACATTGAACAGGATATAGCGAACACCAGGGCTAGGCGGGAAGA